>USQH01000184.1 GCA_900556765.1 uncultured Oscillospiraceae bacterium | reverse complement strand
CGTTCACCCAATACGTCGGCACAAAGTGCGCCACCGTCTGCACGGCCGAGCCCATCAGCGACAGCGGCATCCAAGCGCCGCCCAAAAACGTCATGAGCATGCCAAGCAGGTTGCCCACACCGTTAAGCAGCTCCTCGCGCGCACCCAGGCTCGACAGCGCAAAGCCAACGGCCAGAGGCGTGCACGCCAGGGCAAACGTCGCCGCCAGCGCCAGGCACACACGACCCACGCCGACCTCGGCAACCGCGCCGGCAAAGCCCACGACGCCCATCATGCTCGACACGAACCAGATGCAGACGGTGAGCACGGCGGCGGCCGCAAACACGGCAAGCGAGCGCTGGCGCTCGGAGACCGGGCCGGCCTCCATGCGGCGCACACGCTCGGGCTCGTTCATGCCCGAGAACACCAGTCCCACCGACACGATGACCGACGAGATGATCGCGTACGCGCCAAAGTTAAAGTACGACTCGAGCGTGGCGGCGGCAGTCGAGTCGACCTTGACCTGCTCGATCTCGGAGCCGAAAACAGGTATCTTCTTTTCGTTTGTCAGCGGCAGTATGTTGGTCTCCAGCTTGCCGACGATGGTGTTGTCGAGCAGATTTATGAAGCAGTCAACGCCCTGATTGATGAGATCGTTTGTTTTTGTGTCGATGGTGGTAATATCGGCAACGGCGCTCGCAAGTATCTCCATACCGCTGTACTTTTCCGCCGCTTTTTTGAGGTTATCTACCTGAATGGGCGAGCTGGATTCCTCGGTGGAGTACATAACGCCTATCTTGAGGTCGCTTTTGCCCATAAACGCGGTTACTACCTCAAGCTGCCTTTCAAAATTCGGAATATCCGACGAGCCGGTCACGTTATCGTAGTTTGCCATTACCGACGCGTCGGTGATAGCGCAGTATACGACCGGGACATCCGAATCGGCGGCAGCGTTGGCGGCAGCGACAGCCGACGGAGTAGCGATGGCGATGATGACCGACGCATTTTTGTTAACGAGGTTGTTTGCCTGAGTCTGAGAAACGCCGGCGTCGAAGTTGCTGTTTACATACTCAACATTGTAATCGTCAAGATTTATGCCGTTTTCCTTCAGTCCGGCGATAACGCCGTCGTAGCAGTTATTGAGCGAGCCGTGTGAACCGAACTGAATAATACCGATGGTCTTTTTGCCCGTATCGGTACCGCCGCAGGCGGTAAAGAGGACTGCGATCATAGCCACAGCGGAAATCAATGCGATAAGCTTTTTAATATTTTTCATTGTAAAACACACTCCTGAAGTTGTAGTTGATTATTTAATAATTAATTTTTACGGATGACGCCGACACTGCCTGTGCAAAAAAGCACGGCGCTGTGCGACGCAGTATTGAAAGTATTGCATGAGGTTTCTTTTGCCTTTCGCCATCGTTTGGTCAGCGTAATCATATCCGTCTCTCCTTTTTTCGGTAAAAATAAAAAAGCCCCGTCCCCTGAAATCTTTCCAAGGGACAGGAGCTGTAATTGATCCTGCGGTACCACCCAAGTTGACGCCTGCTTTGCAGGACGCCCGCTTTATTCCCGTACTGACATACGGTACGCCATGGTAACGGGTGCGTCGCCCGTCGACTGCTACTCGCTCACTTTTTTAACAAAGCGGCTTTCGGTCGCCCTCATAAGTCCATTCGTCCCGATCGTTGCTGCCGCGATCTCACCATCCGCGGCTCTCTTTGAGCTGTAAACCGAGAGTACTACTCTTAATCAACGGTTTTTCTTTGTTGACACTTTAACACAGTTAATCGCAAAAGTCAAGGGGGCAAAATAAATTTTTTATTTTTATTTTTACCATATGCCGCCCGCGCCCGATTTGTGAAAATGCCGTTTTGACAGCAGAAAACGGTATAAGATGGGTAAAAATCTGCTTTTTACTATTGAAAAGGCGGACAGTATGTGCTAAAATGTATTTCCAAAAGGCTGTGAAGGAAAGAGTAGTTTCTTTGCGGACGCTTACAGAGAGGGGATCCCGCCTGACAACGGCAGGCGAGGCTGAG
>USQH01000183.1 GCA_900556765.1 uncultured Oscillospiraceae bacterium | reverse complement strand
TTCATCAGCATGCTGATTCCGCTGCCGGCGGCCGCCTCCACCTGGTCGCTCAGGCCCAGCCTGACCGGCACCGTATAGCCCAGGCGGTCGCCCTTTTGCAAAAGGGTCACCCGCTTGTAGCCGTTAAAGCCGTAATCCAGCATGGCGGCATGATCCGACCAGTCGCTCGGCGCGTTTAGCGTCACTGCTATTACTCCGACGCCGTCCCTTACCGCGCACGATACCAGACACCTGCCGGATTTTTTAGTAAAGCCGGTCTTAATTCCGATCGCGCCGTCGTAGTATTGCAGCAGCTTGTTGTGATTGGTCAGCGTTCGGCGGTATGGGGGATTTCCGTATTCAAGTACCGCGGATCGGCTGGCGCAGGCGGCGGCAAAATCCTCGTTTTTCATTGCGTACACAGCGAGTTTTGCCATGTCGCAGGCGGTGGTGTAATGCTCCTCGTCGTCCAGTCCCGACGGCGTGACGAAATGTGATTCGGTCATGCCTATCTCAGCGGCTTTTTTATTCATCAGTTGGGCAAATTTCTCGATTGATCCGGCAATGGATATCGCCGTTGTGTTTGCGGCATCGTTGCCGCTTGCAAGCAGCATACCGTACAGAAGATCGCGGTAATGTACGCGGTCGCCTTCAATCAGACCCATCGACGAGCCTTCCACCGTGACCATTTCCTTGGTCGCGACTATTTCCTCGTCAAGGTCGCACATTTCGCAAAGAAGCAGTGACGTCATGATTTTAGTAGTGCTTGCCATGCTTGCGCGCGTCGTTCCGTTTTTTTCTGCGATGAGCTGTCCGGTAGTCATCTCAACCAGTGCCGCGCATCTCGCTGATATGCCGGGCATTTCGCGCGGTGCGGCGTGTGCCGAAATGCTGCAGCAGGCCGCTGTCAGCACCGCCGCCGTCAGTAATGCAAACCTTTTCATATGAATACCGCCTTTCGAGCGGGCGCGTGCAATACGACCGACAGCCGTCAAAACAATGCTTTTTTGTTCAGCCGCAGATTAAGAGAATCTGTCCTGCACAGCGTATTTATATTCATAAATACACGCCCGCACAAATTATATGCAGGCGTGCTTGGCCGGTATTATGACTGGCTGATCTTGCGCGTTAAAAGGGCGATCAATCCTCTTTTTTGTCCTTCTTAAAAAGTCCGGTCACCTTGTCGAACAGCTCAGGCAGCATACTGACCGCTTTGTCCGACGCATCTGGCTTTTTGGATATCTGTAACATTTTTACGTCATTGCCGTTTACAACGATGAATGCGGTCGGTGTTACCGAGATGCCGGCTCCGCCGCCGCCGCCGAATAACTCACGGTTGCTTTTCGACGGAAAGTCACTGCCGCCGGATGCAAAGCCGAAAGAAACCTTTGAGACCGGAATAATAACGATTCCGTTGTCCAGTTTTATCTCGCGTCCGATGATCGTGTCGGCATCAGCCATTGCACGAATTTTGTCCATGGTAACGTCCATGATCCCTTTGATTGCTGTATCGCTCATTTCAATGCACCATCCTTATTGGTATTAGTATTGACCTTTGTTTTTGTTTCTTTCATTTGAATTATTTTAAAAGCAGCTGAAAACAGCGCTTTTACAGCGTGTATTACTCGCAACCGAAGCTTGCAGTCAAGCTCTATGCTGCCGTCACCATCGTAAACAGGGAAAATGTCGACGTCGTGATGCGGAAATTTCGTTACGCAGGCGACCCACCCGAGAAATGTAAATACTACCGCGTTGATCGCTCCACATTTAACAGCGGCATCGGCGGCGTCCTCGCCGTCGGTTTCCGCGAGCTTTACCGAAATTATCTCCATGGTAGAGGTGGGGACGTTTTTACCGACGTAATCGGCGCGGATGGGAAGCTCGCGATGGCCGCGATCGACCAGTACCGCGAGCTGGATGCGATCGGGCCGGCCGTAATCCATGAGGGCATCCATTGCCTCCACATCCGTGATGGAGACATATTCCGCACGGCCGCTGTCCCGCAGATACGCGTGCTCCGGCCCAACACCCGGATAATCCAGCCCGGCAGA
>USQH01000182.1 GCA_900556765.1 uncultured Oscillospiraceae bacterium | reverse complement strand
GCAATTTAAAGCTTTCTGATATTGATTTCACAGACAGAACCATACTAATCTTCGGAAAAGGTTCAAAAGAACGAATTATACAAATTGGAAATGATGATGTTATGAATGCAATAACAAACTATTACAACATTTTTCAATCCGAAATCAACGCCTGCCAGTTCTTCTTTGTCAACCGTTACACCAATCGGCTATCCGAACAGTCAGTCCGAAATATGATAAATAAATATTGCAATATAGCCCATATTCCCCAACATATTACACCACATATGTGGCGTCACTCCTTTGCTACATTTCTATTAGAAGCAGATGTTGACATACGTTATATTCAGGAAATGCTCGGACACTCGGACATATCGTCAACTCAGGTATATTCCCAGCTTGTTAAGAAGCAGCTTAAGGATGTTTATAACAAGGCTCATCCCAGAGCGCATAACGGCTGATATCTTCACAATTTGCGCAAAAAACCTCGGCAATTAAAAATTGCCGAGGTTTTTCATGTTTACAGGGATTAATGCCGGTCAAGCTTTATATTTTAATCCGTTTTCGATTGCGTAGCTTTCGGCTGCGCTGCCTTTTTTGCAGCATATCATAACGTTTGGTGACTCGAGGAATGCGTCGGGCTCGATCTCCGTTACCGAATCGGGGATCGTTATCTGCCGCAGCTTTTTGCAGGTTCTGAAAGCATGGGAGCATATTTTTTCACATCCAGATGGAATAACTACGCTTTCGAGCGCGGTGCAGCGGTTGAATGCCTAACGGGATATGGTTTTGACAGGTGCTTTAAATTCAATCTGCTTAAGCTTCGGACAATTATAAAACGCCAGATAGCCTATCTCGTTGAGCGAGGCTTCAATTATAACGCTTTCAAGCTTATCGCTGTTTTTGAATGCGCTTGACGCGAGCGTGCGAACCGGCTTGCCGTCTATTAATGCAGGAATGATGAGATTATGAACATCTTTGCTGCCGTTTGACAGCGTTGCCTCACCGCGCGCTATTGAATAGTTAAAATCAAGTGTTGCGCCGCGCTCGGCGTAGTTTTTGAATGCGTCAGCTATAATACGCTCTCTGTACTTTCCGTAAAGCGGACCGTTGTTATACTGATGAATATCTATGCCTGCGCCGCCGACGTTGTATTCAATAAGTACAGGCTCACCTTCTGCGTCAATAGCTATATCCCAGGAAGCAACGCCGAACATGGGCACATGCATGTGGCAGCGCATGACGGCCTCCAGTGCCTTATCAAAATTAGGCACAAAGCCTTCGCCGAAAACAAAGCCGTTTGGGTGAACGTCGTATCGTTCGCCTTTTTGCGTGTATCCGCAGTCGTTAAGGTGCCCGTCGGGCTTGACTCCGCAGCCAACGCCGCCGCTGCCGAAGTTATCAACACGGCTGCCGCTGTTTCCAATCCGAACAACAGCGGAAAGCGGTATGGATTCTCCATCGAGTATAATGCAGATTATGCGTATTGTGTTAACAGAAGAGGCGTTCATTTTTGCCATTTCCGGGTGCTGCCGCATCACAAGCTGCACGGCAACGTCTCGGTCAACGTCAAGCGCATCCGATATATCATCCATGGTGCTGTCCTTGCCAAGAAAACGGACTCCCTTACCGCCGCTGCTCGCACGGCTTATCTTGACTACCACGCCTGGCTCAAGGTTTTCAAAAAGCTTGTCAACTGCCTGTTGCTTGGTGATCGGATTAAACCCGACGTCGAGATACTGCCCGTGGATTTTCCTGATAAGCGTTGTCGGATGCTTTACGCAGGGAAGGATAACATCCATATAGTTTTTGTCGAGGAAGGCTCTGAGGTAATCAAAATCGATCTTGCTCCACTCAACATTGTAGTAGTGAATATCGCTTCCTACGTACTCAGGGCTGTATATGCCGGTTTTACCGCTGTAAACCTGAACCCAAAGCGGATCAACGAGACCCGTGCCCCAAATATTCTTCCATGCATCTTGAACATCGCTTAGCTGCTCTGAGCTAAGCTCCGGCGTCTCTCCGGTCGTTTCTCTGAACCATTTTCGGAGCACTGCCGATTTGCTGCCGCGCTTTTCGCCTG
>USQH01000181.1 GCA_900556765.1 uncultured Oscillospiraceae bacterium | reverse complement strand
ACAACATATTGCAGATGTCAACACTTTTTTTCAAAAAATAAGGAATTATTTTTTTGCAAGATTTATCAGCTCTTCTGAGGTAAATTCATATACCTTATTACAGAAATGACAGCTAACCTGAGTCGTCTCCTGTTCATCCGCCAAACGCTTCAAATCATCCGATCCGAGTGACGACAGAACCTTTTTTGTGCGCTCGCGCGAACAATTGCACTTATAATTGACTCTGCTTTCATCCAACAGCTCAACCTCAAACTGCTTGAGCGCCGATTTTACTATGTCTTCCAGCGACATCCCGTTACTGATAAGGGTCGTTATAGGCTGTATAGACTCTATGCTTTTCTCGACCTTGGTTATTATATCGTCATCGGCAGTGGGCAAAAGCTGTATCAGATAGCCGCCCGCCGCCTTTATCGTCAGGTCGGTGTCGACCAACACTCCCAAAGCGCAGACGGTTGGTATCTGCTCGCTCTCGGCGTAGTAAGCTGTTATATCCTCGGCAATTTCGCCGGAAACGAGCGGTATAACTCCGTTGTACGGCTCTTTAAGTCCCAAATCCTTTAAAACGTACAGGCTGCCGTTTGATCCTACCGCGCCCCCGACATCCAGCTTGCCCTTTGCATTGAGAGGCAGGTCAACTGCCGGATTTGACACATATCCGCGCACGTTTCCTTCATTATCCGACACCGCAACGACCGAGCCTATCGGTCCGTCGCCGCTTACACGCAAAGTAACGCTGCCGTTGTCGCATTTTAATGCATTTCCCATAATCGACGCTGCAGTCAGCAGTCTGCCCAGCGTCGCCGATGCGACCGGGCTGGTCTGATGCATGCGTACCGCTTCGTTTACTATATCCGTTGTATCAACGGCCGTTGCAATAACGCAACCATCGCTCGTAATGCATCTGATAAGTCGTCCCATTATAATTTCCTCGCAATAAATATTTTTCGCTGCTCGTCGTCAGCCGGCGGTTCAAAGCTCATATCACCGAACACTTCGATCGGCTCAAACCCTGCGATTCGAAGTGCTGCCTTAAGCTCATCATCCGAATATGCACGCTCGGCAAAGCTTTCGCTGAAACGTTCATAAACTCCGTCGTTTTCTGCGAAAAAGTCAAGAGTTATGTAAACCATATTACCGTCAGCGTGATTACTCCATACGGTGTAAAGATTATCCTCGTCGCTGACAAACACATTGTCACCGAGGACGTATTTATGCTTATACTCGGTGTTGACATCAAAAATAAACAAACCGTCCTTTTCGGTAAAAAGAGATACCTTTTGAAACGAACGGCACAGTTCATCGTAATCTGTTATATGATTGACGCTGTCAAGCATGCATATGCAGGAATCGACAGTTCCGTAAAGATCGAGGCTGTCGGCGCACTGACACAAAAAAAGCGGCGACAGTCCGTTGACCGCCGCCTTTTCTCGCGCAGCGGACAGCATATCGACCGACATATCGACGCCGATGACGTCAATACCGTGAGCTGCCATACGATATGTAAATCCGCCCGTGCCGCAGGCAAGATCAAGCATCAGCTTAGGGCGGCAGCCAAACCGCTCGAACACCGACAGAATATACTCGCACCGACTGTCATAGTCACAGTCCGCCATCAGACGGTCATAAAACCGCGCAAAATCAATATACTCCGACATTATTCGCCGTCATTTTCATCAGTTCGTGAGAAAGCCAAACGGTAGCCGTCTGTGCCGCTCTCCAACGAACGGTTAACTCGGCTGATCGTGGCGGTGCTGGCGCCTGTCTCGCTGACAATCTCGCTGTAAACGCGCTTGTCGATCAGCATCTTTGCCACCGTATACCGCTGAGCCATGGATTTTATCTCACGCGGTGTACACAAATCCTGGAAAAACGAATAGCACTCCTCGACCGTTTTCAGACTGAGTATGCCCTCAAACATTTCGTCAGTATAGTCGTCCTTAATATTTATCATTGTACAGCCTCCATATGAATAACTAATACAACATCAGTGTAACACTTTAGCGCGTGAAAGTCAACAGCGCCATACAGTTATTTTATTTTTTTCATATAAATACCTTGACAGCGGCAAGGTGTATGTGATAAAATAACCCTTGTCGCTAAATGCGGGTG
>USQH01000180.1 GCA_900556765.1 uncultured Oscillospiraceae bacterium | reverse complement strand
GTAATTCCGCACATTACCAACGAAATCAAGGACTTTGTCTACCGCGTAGGTAAACAGACCGACGCAGACGTGGTCATCACTGAAATCGGCGGCACTATCGGCGACATTGAATCACAGCCATTTTTGGAGGCCGTGCGACAGATCTCACTTGAGGTCGGACGCGAAAACAGCCTCTTTATCCACGTTACGTTAGTACCGTTTTTGCGCGGTTCCGACGAACACAAATCAAAGCCGACTCAGCACTCCGTAAAGGAACTGCAGGGAATGGGAATCAACCCTAATATCATTGTACTGCGTTGCGATGAGCCGCTGGAAGAGTCGATATTCAAGAAAATATCCCTTTTTTGCAATGTAAAGCCCGACTGCGTAATAGAGAATATAACGCTGCCGTATCTGTACGAAGCGCCGCTGATGCTGGAAAAAGCGAATTTTTCCTCGGTCGTTTGCAGAGAGCTTAGCATTGACGCACCCAAACCCGATCTTGAAGAATGGACGGGAATGGTCGAGCGTATTAAAGCGCGTGAAAAAGAGGTGCATATCGGTCTTGTCGGCAAGTATGTACAGCTTCACGACGCATATCTTTCCGTTGCAGAGGCCATGCGCCACGCAGGTTATACGCTGAATACGCATATTCGTATTCACTGGATCGACTCGGAGGGCCTGACCGAAGCAAATTACACCGATGCGCTTAACGGGCTTGACGGTATCATAGTTCCGGGCGGTTTCGGCGGTCGCGGTATCGAAGGAATGATACTTGCCGCGAAATATGCACGCGAAAACCGACTTCCCTACTTCGGCATTTGCCTTGGTATGCAGATCGCTGTTATCGAATACGCCCGAAATGTCGCCGGAATAGCAGACGCCCATTCGGGTGAGTTCGACGAGCTGTGCAAGCACAAGGTGATTGACTTTATGCCCGGTCAGAGTGACGATATCGACAAGGGCGGCACACTGCGTCTCGGTGCATATCCCTGCGTAATTAAGGACGGCACCACCATGGCACGGTGCTACGGAGCCAACCGTATATCCGAGCGCCACCGTCACCGTTACGAATTTAACAACGATTACCGCGAAGTGCTGACAAACGCCGGACTGACTCTTTCCGGTATGTCACCCGACGGCAGACTTGTCGAAACGGTCGAACTGTCGGACAGACCTTTCTACGTCGGCGTACAGTACCATCCCGAATTCAAGTCGAGACCGAACAAAGCACATCCGCTGTTCAAAGGGTTTATAGAAGCGGCACTGCTACAGAAATAAAATCATATAAAAAGCGCGAGTCCGAAGCCGGCATGAATTTGACCGGTCGCGGACCCGCGTTTTTCTATGTCTGATTTCCACCGTTTTTCATTTGCGTCTCTATACGGCGGCGCAAAACTGAATTGTCGCAAACGCGATAATAATCATGACGCGGAAAGCAACTTGCATCAAGCAATTCGACGCCGTCGGGCAAAACGGCGATATCCCATCCGCAGTACCCAACCGACGGCAATATTTCCGCCGCCGAACAAGCAAGCGATGTCACTTTATCCCAGAGCGGCACCGAAAAGCCCTCAAAATGCTCGTGAGTAACAGGATGGCGATGCCACAGCAGATTGTTTTCATCGACGGCGCTTGACGTCACCGTGCCAGATTCAATATCAAGCGGAGCAATCAGCGTATGTCTGCCGACCGAGCAAACAAGGCAGGCAAAAACGATATGTTTTTTTGCCGTTACCACCCGTATCCTGCCCTCATGCTCACCGCACAGGCGAGTTACATCCTCGTGGCGTTCAAGACTTTCCTCCACCAGTGAAAGACCCATTCGGAGCAAACGTTCACGAAGGTCATCATAGTCATCAACGCCGAGCAGACTGAGCGAAAACACATCCTCCTCGCCGGATATCGGGCGGCGGACAACAACCCTTTCCCGGCCTTCACAAAACTTTCGGAGCTGACCGGCATTTGCCCGTTCGATGTCGATATGGCGGCGGCGTGCATACTGTTTATACAGCGCAAAAAACTGCCTCTTGTCATCAAAGCATGATTCAAGCTCTCGGCTGTTCATCGCACGCACAATATTGTTATTGACGCCGCGCGTGATATAACTGCTTCGCTCAGGAGCTGTTTTTGCCTCAAACGAACCGTTTAAATAATCGGTGT
>USQH01000179.1 GCA_900556765.1 uncultured Oscillospiraceae bacterium | reverse complement strand
CGCGTCGATGATATAAGCCAGCTTCGCGCGGGAAATCTGGAACTTGTCCGTCACCGGGCGCATGACCGTGCCGACCAGGTCGTGAATGTACATCTGAGCAACTTCGGTGCCTTTGCGGTTGCCGGTGTTTTTGACCGTTGCGGTTACGGTCAGCTCGCCGTCATCTTCGCAAAATTCGGACTTTGACACGCTGAGGTCGCTGTACTCGAATGTTGTATAGCTCAGACCGTATCCGAACGGATATATCGGTCCTTCGTCGAGGTCAATGTATTTCGGCTTGACCTTGTCGCCGTGCCATCCCGGCAGAAAGTTGTAGTATACCGGCATTTGTCCGGCAGTGCGAGGGAAAGATATCGGCAGCTTGCCGCTCGGGTTAGTATCGCCGAAGAGTATTTCTGCGGCAACTGTTCCGCCGACCATTCCGCTGTTAAAGGTCTCCAAAATGGCATTCATGTTTTCTGCTTCCCAGTTGATGCACAGCGGCTTTCCGTTGACCAGTATTAAAACCATCGGTTTTTTTGTTGCTTTCAGTTCTTTCAGCAGTGCTTCCTGTTCTCCGGGCAATTCGAGCGTTGCGCGTGAATGATACTCACCGTTGAGTTCCCGACCGTCTCCCATTACCGCAATGATAAGGTCGCTGTTGCGTGCCGCGTCGATTGCGGCGGCAAAACCGCGCTGTCCCGGCTTTTCAAGGTCACATCCCTTGTTGTACGTTACCTCGATTCTGTCCCTCTTTGCGCGTTTTTTGATTCCCTTTAGCATGGAAGCAGCGGGCTTGCGAAGACCGCTGTCCGCTCCGCATGACCATTCGCCGTACTGGGCGGCAAGGTCATCGGCATTCGGGCCGATCACGGCGATTTTTTTGACCTTGTTTGTATTGATAGGCAGAATACCGTCGTTTTTGAGCAGAGTCATGGACTCTCTTGTAACTTCCATGTCAACGGAGACGTGCTTGTCACAGCAAATGAGCGAGGAATTGGGATGCTCAAATGCGTGCTCAAACAAGCCCATGTCGAATTTAACCTTCAGTATTCTGTAAACGGCTTCATCAACTTGGTTTATATCAAGCTTGCCGTTTTTGAGCAAATTAACGGCAGCTTCATAGAACTCGGCTGTTTGCATTATCATGTCGTTGCCGGCCTCGACCGAGACTTTGGACGCTTCTTCGTAATCGTGGCAGACAAACTGGGTTTCGATCAGCGATTTTACATTTGACCAGTCGGTGATGACAAATCCGTCTACGCCGACCTCTTCCTTTAACACTTCGCGAAGCAGACGACGGTTGGCGTTCATGGGTACACCGTCTACCGACTGATAGCCGGTCATAAAGGTTTTGCAGCCGGCTTTTGATGCCTTTATAAAGGGAGGAAGGAATACCTCGCGTATAGTGCGCTCGGATACGGAGCTGTCATATGCGTCGCGTCCGCCGACCGATTCTCCATAGGCAATGTAGTGCTTTGCACAGGCAAGAATACAGGTGTCATCGACAAAATTATTCTGATAACCGTCGATGATGGCGGAGCCGAGTTCTCCGATCAGGTAAGGATCCTCACCGAACGTTTCGTTAATGCGGCCCCAACGGGTGTCGCGACCGATGCAAAGTACCGGCGAAAATGTCCAGTGCAAGCTGTCGCACCGTACCTCGGTTGCCGATACCCGTCCGCATTTACGCATAGCCTCGCGGTCGAATGACTGAGCCATAGCGAGCTGAGTCGGAAACACGGTTGCGCGCTCGTTCAGCGCGTGACCGTGGATGCAGTCAATGCCGAAAATGATCGGTATGCCGAGTCGAGTTTCACTGACGGCTGTTTTCTGGAGTGCATCTGCGTCGTCACCGAGCGTGTGCAAAAATGAACCGAGTCCGCGTTTTGCCCAGGCAAATGCCTCGTCGCGTGACATATCTTTAAATGAAAGCTGCATCATTTGACCGATCTTTTCCTCGACTGTCATTTGTGCAAGCAGTGCTTTTGCGCGCTCATCGGACGAACAAGACGGATCTTTGTAATCTATCATTTTTATAAAACCCCCGTGTCGGCAGACCGGAATTGTATAATCGTATATGTACGATCTTTTCGGTAAAACTGTGATATGACTAATTATATTAAAAATATTATCAAGGGTCAATAAAAAAGCGAATAAAAATCAGTATCATTTTGTGTTGT
>USQH01000178.1 GCA_900556765.1 uncultured Oscillospiraceae bacterium | reverse complement strand
TTCTCATCATCAGAGAACGACGGATACACATTCAGGCTCGAAATTATCTGTGCGGCAAGCTCAACCTGCTCTGCATCGACCGACACCGACTGAACAGCAAGTGCGTCAGCTACATTATAGTTAAGCGTATATGTTTCGTTAACATCGTAGTCCGAGCGGGTATCACCGCTGTTTACCCATATCTCGCCGCCGCTGACAGTCGGATTATCGGCGCGAAACATACATGAAGCGGTACAAACAGCAAGCGTAAAACACAGCAGTACAATAAAAAAGCGTTTCACAGTCGTCCCTCCTCGCGCATATTCTTGATCTTCAATATTGCAATTTGAGTTTTTGAGTCGCGTATTTCTCCCGACATGACCATATCGACCGCCTTATCAAAAGGAACCCGCTCCGATTCCAGAAATTCGTCTTCGTCAAGATGCATATCGGTAAAAGAAAGACCATCGGCATAATAAATGTATATTTTTTCGCCACAGTAGCCGGGCGACGGATAATCAATTCCGAGCGACATCCAGCGTTCGGCAACGGCACCCGTTTCCTCAGTCAATTCACGCTTACCGCATTTAAATGAATCCTCTCCCCGCTCGATTTTGCCGGCAGGTATCTCGTAAATGACCTCACCGTAGGGATGACGATACTGACGCACGAGCAGTATTTCATTTTGATCGGTGATCGCGGCAACGGCAACACCTCCGTTATGTTCGACTATCTCACGAAAAGAATGAGTGCCGTTCGGCAACTCAACCTCATCATGACGCAAAGTTACAATGCGTCCTCTGAAAATATATTCACTTGATAAAGTTTTTTCAAATAATTCCATGTACGTCTACTCCGAATCATTATTTTACGCGTAATTTCATATTATTAAATTAAAAAAGGAGGATAAGCTATGACAGACATTGAAAATGCGCACGAATTGCTGTATTACGAACTAACTAAAGAACTTGAACAGTTATGCGAAAGGTACCACTTTGCGCGTCTCGGCTCAGCAGGCAAAAGTGTGCTGGGAAAGGAACTGCTGACGCTGAATATCGGCAACGGTAAGGAATCTGTACTCATGTGCGGAGCTTTTCACGGAACAGAGCGGTTAACTGCGACCCTGTTACTGATATTTGCCGAGCGGTTATGCGAAGCGCTTTCACACGACGGCAGCATTGCCGGTATTCGTGCGCGTCGAGCGTTCTTTGACCGAAGGCTGGTAATACTGCCGATGGTCAATCCGGACGGATGCGATATTGTCGGCGAAGGCACCACAAACTGCGGTCGATTTGCCGACAGCGTCAATCGCATAAGCGCCGGAGAGTTTAACAAATGGAACGCAAATGTTCGCGGTGTGGACATAAACCACAACTTTGACGCAGGATGGAAGATACTGCATTCACTTGAACAAAAGGCTAATATATACGGTCCGTCTCCGACACGATACGGCGGTTCTCGCCCAGTCAGCGAGCCTGAAACGGCGGCGATGGTCGAGCTGTGCGAGAAGGAGCGCTTCTGCCATGTTGCGGCTTTTCATTCTCAGGGTGAGATCATATACTGGAGTTACGGTGACGCGACTCCAGAAAAGGGTAAGCGCATGGCGACCCTGATGTCCGCAAGCAGCGGATATGCATTGGAGGAGCCGACTGAGATCGCATCACACGGCGGATTCAAGGACTGGTTCATCGAAAAGTACCGCCGGCCGGGATTTACCGTTGAAATCGGCAGAGGCACAAATCCTCTGCCGGCAAATCAGTTCCGTTTAATATATCCGCGAGTCGAAGAAATGATGATGCTTTTATGTATTTTATAATTATAACAGATTGCGTTATTAAAGTACATAATAAATTAAAAAAAGTTATTTAAGATTTGTGTTGACAATTTTGCAAATTGTGCTATAATATAATGCGTCCGCTTGAGCGGACATTGGGGCCATTAGCTCAGTTGGTTAGAGCAACCGGCTCATAACCGGTCGGTCCGGGGTTCGAGTCCCTGATGGTGCACCAATTTTATTGGTGCCGAGCTTTTTACCTATAGGGGTGTGGTTCAATGGCAGAATAGGGGTCTCCAAAACCTTTGACGTGGGTTCGATTCCTACCACCCCTGCCAAATAAAAAGCACGCTGTAGCGTGCTTTTTCACTTTATTAAATATGCACCTTTAGATCAGTTGGTAGAGCAA
>USQH01000177.1 GCA_900556765.1 uncultured Oscillospiraceae bacterium | reverse complement strand
CAGTCGGAAGCGCCGTTATCGGAACCGTGCGCGGAGATATGCACGATATCGGCAAAAACCTTGTCAAGATCATGATGGAGGGCAGCGGTATTGAGGTCTATGACCTCGGAACCGACGTATCCGCCGAGCAGTTTATCGAGACCGCCGTTGAGCACGACTGCGGCATTATAGCTTGCTCGTCGCTGCTGACAACGACAATGAACGAAATGCGCCGCGTTGTTTCGCTTGCTGAGGAACAGGGCATACGCCAAAAGGTGAGAATACTCATCGGCGGCGCGCCGATAAGCCAGAGCTTCTGCGACGAGATCGGCGCAGATGTTTACACGGAGGACGCCGGCGCTGCTGCGCGCGCCGCAGTGGAGATACTCAGAGCATGTCCAACAGGCAAGTAAGAGACGAAAACAAAATGCGCGTTGTGAAGATTGCGCAGGATCTGTTCATCGACGAAGGTGTGGCAGCAACGAGCGTTAACCGCATCGCCAAGGAGGCCGGCCTTACCCCAATGTCGGTCTACCGATATTTTGGAACAAAGGACGGCCTTGTTATCGCCGCGTGGCGCGATGCTCTTACGCAGTTTTATGAAAAATTCATGGAGCGCTACGCCCGGCGGAGCGAAAACCTGCAAACTGGTTTTGAAAAATACGTTGCCTGCATGGAGGAATACACCAACGCCTACACGGAGTTTCCCAAGTGGTACGCCTACACGCGCGAGATGCTCAGCTACGCGATGGAAGAAAACATCGAGACCGAGCTGAACATAAACGACGTGTTCTGGCAGTTTACCGACAGGGAGATACCCATCCCGGCGCTTATCGCCCTGCGCGAGGGGATCGCCGACGGCTCGATCAGGCCGGATATTGATATCCACATGATCTATCAGATACTTGTCAACGCTTACACGGGAACAAACATCTATGATGGTACAAAATACGCCATCGACCCTGTTGAAACTCTGCGAACCTCGTCTGCAATTATAGCTAATTACATAAAAAACGACACTTGAGTTTATGCAATTTATACGGAATTTTCAAAATGACCAAATATTTTGCCGATTAAGTAACAAAAGATGCGGAAATGCTTTGATAATTTGATAAAATTCAGACAAATAGAACAAAGCGTTTCCGCACAAATTTTTTTGGGCACGTATGTTAGTACCTATAACATTACTGCCCGTGGGAGAAAAATATTTGATGCAGGAGTGATATAAAATGAAGCACAGCATAAGCGAGTGCATTCCATGCTGGAGCCTGCTTGCCGAAAAGCACAGGCGCAGGCTTCAAGACAACGCGATCTTCCGCAGCTATAAAAGGAGAGAGCACGTTGTTTTCAAAACGGTGAAAAAGGACGGCATCGTGTTTGTCCTTGAAGGGGGCCTCAGAGTTTACCTCGCATCTGACACCGGACGCGAGGTGACTCTGTTCCATTTGAAAAAAGGCGATGCGTTTAGCATAATGACGGTCGATAATGCCCTTGAAACGGACGTGATACCGTGCCTCCAGTCGGATGGCGAAACTACTCTCGCGTATTTGCAGCGGCCTGATATGGCGGTTGTTGCGCATGACGAGTGGCAGATGGCGCTTTTTATTTACGAAACCTGTGCAAAGAGCGCTCAGGCCATACTTAACAATATTTCTTACTTCGTGTTTAACGATCTGAGGCACTGCATAGCGCGCGAGCTGCTTGAAAAAAGCCGCGAGCTGAAAACAAATTCGGTTTTTGTGACTCATGAGGGGATCGCAAACAGCCTGGGTACGACACGTGTGGTCATAAGCCGCGAGCTTGATAAGCTGCGTGACCTCGGCATTATCGGAACCGGACGCGGAAGGATAAATATTCTCGACGGCGCGGCGCTTGAAAAAATAGCAGGTCTGTAAAATAGTCTCTCGCACCTTATTCCCCTCTTACACACCGGCGGCAGAGGGAGCTGTCGCCGATGTGGCTTTAAACTCGGAAGGACAACACTGTGGATACATACTTTATCAGCGAAAAATGCGTCGGCTGCGGCGGCTGCCACTCAAGGTGCCCCGTCGGCTGCATCGACGCTACGAAAAAGCCTCTGATTATTGACAACAACAGATGCATCGGCTGCGGAGCGTGCTACCTTGCATGCCCGATAAGAGCCGTTATAAAACGCTGAGATTCCAAACGTGCTTTACTGCACCATGTGCAGACATAATAAAAATTTTTAGGAGGAATCATAATGT
>USQH01000176.1 GCA_900556765.1 uncultured Oscillospiraceae bacterium | reverse complement strand
AGCGGCAACACGGCCGAGCGGCTTGCCTGCGGCGTCAATAACATACCATTTGCGGTCGATAGCCGCAGCGTTTGGCATATAAGTCGACATTGATAAACTACCTCCAAAATATTTTCATTTCACAACGTCCAATATAATAACACACCTTGATTTTGTTGTCAACACAAAATATTCGATTTTTTGAGTTGTCGGAGCATAGCTCGTTTTTTCTTGGATTTTCTTTCATTATCTCTTAAATGCTCACTTGCGATTTTTTATAATATTGCTGTTTTATACATTTTTTAACAAACAGCTGCCCCCGAGGTAAATATACAACCTTTGCAAATTAAACAATCGCGGACATGGACGCACAGTGTATTTTTGTAAGCCGCGGAGTATAAAAACACTTGACAAATGCGGCGCGGCGGATTTACAATTTATATACGGCTTACCGATATGGCGCTTATCACCTCTCGGTCGAGCTGAATTTTTTGTGTAAAAGGATGTGACGGCATGGACGCCTCGGGCAGTAGTAAAAGCAAATACCGATTGCGACACTTTGGGAGTCAGAGCGACTGTGCCGCCTTTATTTAGGTTGCCGCGGCCGCTTATCCTCCCGTAATAACGGAGGAGGTCAGCACATGAACCTTATGAATGTGATTACCGAGCTTCTCGAACGCAAAAAATATCACTCGGTGCGCGATATTCTTATCGAAATGCACCCTGCCGATATTGCAAGCATGTTTGAGGAGCTGACCGAAAGGCAGATCTCGCTGCTTTTCCGCCTGCTGCCAAAGGAGCAGGCAGCCGAAACCTTTGTCGAACTGGAGCCTGACACTCAGGAGTCACTGATAAAGGCTTTTTCCGACAACGAGCTTAAGGAAGTCCTTGACGAGCTGTATCTGGACGATACGGTCGATCTGGTCGAGGAAATGCCCGCAAATGTAGTGCGCCGTATTCTCGGCAATACTGACGAGGATACCCGCAAAATGATAAACGAAATACTGAAATATCCGAAGGATTCGGCAGGCTCGATCATGACCATCGAGTATGTCAACCTGAAGGAGAACATGACGGTCGCGGACGCATTTCAGACCATACGACGCACCGGAATTGATAAGGAAACAATCTACTCCTGCTACGTCACCGATCAAAATCGCCGTCTGAAAGGCATAGTTTCGGCAAAGGACCTGCTGCTTGCCGAAAGCGACGCCCATATCAGCGACATAATGGACGAGGACGTTATATCGGTGTTTACCACCGACGACAAGGAGGAGGTCGCTCAAAAGATCCAGACCTACGACCTGCTTGCCGTTCCGGTCGTGGACGGTGAAAACCGTCTGGTCGGTATCATCACGGTCGACGACGCCATCGATGTCATGGAACAGGAAGCCACCGAGGATATCGAAATGATGGCGGCTATCACGCCGACCGACAAACCGTATCTCAAGACCGGTGTGCTGGAGACGTGGTGGAAGCGTATACCGTGGCTGTTGCTGCTGATGATCTCCGCAACCTTTACAAGCATCATAATTAATCACTACGATACGGCGTTAACCGCATTCGGACTGGCGGCATTCATGCCGATGCTGATGGACACGGGCGGTAACGCCGGCAGTCAGGCATCAGTAACAATAATACGCGGTCTGTCCCTCGGTGAAATCGAGATGAACGACATTCTGCGTATCATTTGGAAAGAATTTCGTGTGTCGCTGCTGTGCGGCATCACCATGGCGATAGCGACTTTCGGCAAAATAATGCTCGTCGACCGCCCCGATATGATGATCGCTGTGGTCGTCAGCCTGACGCTCATCTGCACCATTATTACCGCCAAGCTGGTCGGATGCACTCTGCCAATGCTTGCAAAGCGCATCGGATTTGATCCGGCGGTAATGGCAAGCCCGTTCATTACGACCATAGTTGATGCTTTGTCGCTAATGCTCTATTTTTGGATCGCAACCGCTTTGCTCGCCGCCTGATTTACAAAGTAATGACATCCGTGCATCTATAATAACACGATAAATTTTAAGACGACCTTTAACGGTCGTCTTTTTTTGTTTTTATACATCGGTATGATGAATATGTGCAAGAGAATATGTAATAACACACTTATTAACTAAATTAACAAAGTTTTTAACAATTATTTCCACGAAGCTTTTTAACTCAGCAAACAGACATTATAAAAAGCCTTGACAAACGGGCTTTTCATGCTAAAATAGACTACAAAGAACGCAGGGGTGCTGACAATTCAGTCGGCTGAGATAGGGCGTATTTCGCCCTGACCCTATA
>USQH01000175.1 GCA_900556765.1 uncultured Oscillospiraceae bacterium | reverse complement strand
AAAGGGAATCGGCCGCGGACAGGCTACCGCGCTTATCGAGGTTTGCCGTGCTCGTGACGAGTATTTTAAGGAAACCGGAGTTTATGTTCCCGTCTGCTCAGACGGCGGTATAGTCCATGATCATCACATTACTCTCGCACTTGCGATGGGCGCCGATTTTATCATGCTCGGACGTTATTTCGCACGCTTTGAGGAAAGCCCCTCCGCAAAGGTTAATATTAACGGAACCCTCATGAAGGAATACTGGGGCGAGGGCTCTAACCGTGCCCGTAACTGGCAGCGTTACGACCTCGGCGGCAGCGCTAAGCTCTCCTTTGAGGAAGGTGTTGATTCGTACGTTCCGTATGCCGGCAGACTGTCCGACAACGTACAGCAGACACTTGCAAAGGTTCGTTCAACCATGTGCAACTGTGGAGCACTTACCATACCGGAGTTGCAGGATAAAGCAAAGCTGACTCTCGTATCTTCCGTCAGCATTGTTGAGGGCGGCGCACACGATGTTATTCCGAAAACCTCAAATAAATAGGTATAAGGAGAGTTTTTAAATGAAAACCGATATTGAGATTGCACAGTCGGTGCAAATGAGACCGATCACCGAGATAGCAGAGACTGCCGGAATCGACGAGAAATATATTGAACAGTATGGTCGGTATAAGGCAAAGGTCGATTATTCGCTGCTGAATGAAAGCAAGCGTCCTGACGGTAAGCTGATACTCGTTACAGCTATCACACCCACTCCTGCGGGCGAGGGCAAGACGACCACTACTATCGGACTTGCAGACGGGCTTAAACGCATTGGTAAAAATGTCGTTGTGGCTCTGCGTGAGCCGTCGTTGGGCCCTGTTTTCGGCGTGAAAGGCGGCGCAGCAGGCGGCGGATACGCACAGGTAGTTCCGATGGAAGATATCAATCTGCATTTTACCGGTGACTTTCATGCAATCGGTGCCGCAAACAATTTGCTCGCGGCAATGCTCGATAATCATATTTATCAGGGCAATAAGCTGAATATCGATCCGAGGCGCATCACATGGAAGCGCTGTGTTGATATGAATGACCGTCAGCTTCGTTTCGTTACCAACGGACTGGGCGGCAGGGTGAACGGCGTTCCGCGTGAGGACGGCTACGACATCACCGTTGCGTCTGAAATCATGGCCGTATTCTGCCTTTCGAGCTCTATCACCGACCTGAAAGAGCGTTTGTCGCGTATTATTGTCGGTTATACATATGATGAACAGCCGATTACCGCCGGTGATCTCAATGCTGTCGGTGCTATGACTGCACTGCTTAAGGACGCGCTTAAACCTAATCTGGTTCAGACCTTGGAGGGCACACCTGCGTTCATTCACGGCGGCCCGTTTGCTAATATTGCTCATGGCTGCAATTCTATTATGGCGACTCGCATGGCAATGAAGCTCGGCGACTACGCTGTTACCGAAGCCGGATTCGGCGCCGATCTCGGTGCTGAGAAATTCCTTGATATTAAGTGCCGAATGGCAGGTCTGACTCCATCGGCAGTGGTCATTGTTGCCACAGTACGCGCGCTTAAGATGCACGGCGGAGTTGCAAAGACCGAGCTTGGCACTGAAAACCTTAATGCACTTGAGAATGGACTTCCCAATTTGCTGCGTCATGTTTCAAATATTAAAAATGTCTATGGCTTGCCGTCGGTCGTCGCAGTCAATCGTTTTCCGACCGATACCGATGCCGAGATCGACCTCATTATTCGTAAATGCCGCGAGATAGGTGTAAATGTAGTCTTGTCCACGGTTTGGGCGGACGGCGGTGCAGGCGGAGAGGAGCTTGCGCGCGAGGTTGTTCGTCTCTGTAACGAAGAAAAGGACAATTTCAATTATTCATATGAGCTTGACGGTACTATCGAGGACAAGATCGAGTCGGTCGTGCGCAAAGTGTACGGCGGCGACGGCATCTCCGTCACACCGCAAGCGAAAAAGCAGATCGATCGCTTGACAGCGCTTGGATTTGATAAATGCCCGGTATGTATCGCCAAAACTCAGTATTCTTTTTCCGATGATGCGTCAAAGCTCGGCGCGCCCGAACATTTTACCGTTACGGTCAAAAATGTAAAGGTGTCTGCCGGTGCGGGATTTGTTATTGTGCTGACAGGTGATATCATGACTATGCCGGGACTTCCGAAAGTGCCCGCTGCTGAAAAGATTGATGTCGATGAAAACGGCAGGATCAGCGGTTTGTTCTGATTTGCCATAAGTTGACTTAAAGCGAAAGCCGCCGATCATATGATCGGCGGCTTTC
>USQH01000174.1 GCA_900556765.1 uncultured Oscillospiraceae bacterium | reverse complement strand
GCAGATTAACGCCCATTTCGTTAGCGATTATTCCGGCGAGAGTTGTCTTTCCCAGTCCCGGAGGTCCGTAAATAAGAACATGATCAAGCGGCTCATTTCTGATCTTTGCCGCCTCTATGTATATCGAAAGGTTTTCCTTTGCCTTGTCCTGACCGATGTACTGGTCGAGCGTGCGCGGGCGCAGTGACACTTCGATATCATGGTCCTGCTCGACAAGCTCAGGCGCTGTCAGTCGGTCGTTTACACTGTATTCGGACAAACGGACACATCCCCTTTCATGTAATCATTCATGTAGATTAAACAGATCAAACAAATCAAAATTTTGACATCGCCCGCAAAGCAAGGCGAACCAATTCCTCAACCGGCAACTCGCTGTCCAGCCGTCCGACGGCAAGCGACGACTCGCTCTGTGAATAACCGAGGGACACGAGCGCCTCCACCGCTTCGGCGGCGTTTTGCGACGCGGAGACCGCACCGACCATCGCTACAGTGTCATCGACCGCACTTGAGCTCATTCCGCCGACCTTATCCTTCAGCTCCAGCACGATGCGCTGAGCGAGCTTATTTCCGATGCCGTTTGCACGCGTAATGCTCTTTGCATCGCCGCTTGCGATAACGATACGCAGACGGTCGGGATCGAACTCGGACAGTATCGACATTGCGTATTTTGCTCCGACACCGCTTACCGATGTTATCATTCTGAACATCTCCAGCTCGGAATTGTCATAAAATCCGAACAGATCGAGCGCATCCTCGCGCACATTCAGGTAGGTGTACAGCGTGACTGTGCCGCCGCGCTGCGGCATATGCTCCAGCGTATTCAGCGAAACGGCACAGCGAAAAGCGACGCCGTTACATTCCACGGCAACGCTTGAAGCGTCCGCATATACAAGCGTTCCGGTTATTGAATAAAGCATATCTGTACCCTCCGCAACAATGTGTTATGTAAACCTTGCCCAATGTTTATCGGACGACATCCGATCATTATTCGGATATTATACCATACGCGCGTTATAATAGCAATATTTATATATATATAATATAAAACTTATGTACCTTTGATCACGGGTGAAATGCGTTTGTAAATCAAAAAGGTCAATGCGGCATCGACAGCTCCCTTGAAAAATGTAAACGGAACATTGAACACCAACAGGCACATGAAAAGTCCGTCTACTCCCGGCAGCAATGCCTGATACATACCGATTATTTCGTCAAGCGGCATAAAATTGCAGTATATCGGGTATGTAAGAAAATAATTGAGCGGCAGGCTGCCCAAAGCCATTGCCGCGGCTCCTATCAAGCTGCCGGCAAGCGCGCCTGATCGCTTCTTTTTGAACCGATATATCAGTCCCGCCGGTGCGACAAACATTACGCCGAGCAGAAAATTGCTCAGTTCCCCTATTCCGGCGGTCGATGTACGGGTCAGATTTATCAGGTTTTTTATCAGACATACGGCAATACCGCTCACGGGGCCGATGCTGAACGATGCGATAAGCGCAGGCAGCTCGGACAGGTCCATTTTTATAAACGCAGGCATGAACGGCACGCTGAAGTCCAAAAGCATCAGCACAGTCGCAAGCGATCCGAGCAAAGCGGTCATAACGATCTTTCGTGTGGGCAATACTTTCTGAGTTGACATAATGCAATTCTCCCCTTTTGATAATAATTTGCTGTCGGAGAAATAAAATACGCCCTGCAAAATACATTGCAGGGCGATGATCGTTTTTTCACAAACAAACGGTGAAAAGCGCAAATCTTCTTTCATCCGGACTGTACCGTCGGCTTTGGAATCTCACCAAATCGGCTGCGCAAAGGCAGTTCGCGGGCTGAAAGCGGTCAAACGCGACCGCAACACCGCCGGTGGGGATTTTCGCCCCGCCCCGAAGACAGCAATAATTAAATCTTAATAACAGTTAAAGTGCCAAAATTCTATTATTTTGCAAGAGCTCGTTCAAGCCAAATCGAGCCGATATCCATAGCGTTGTAAAGCCCGTTTTTTTCGCTCTTTTTGATTATGCGCTCCTTCGGACGCTTGTCGGGATCGGTATCCATAAGCTGAATACACACGCGGTCTGCGATCTCCATATCGCCCTCTTTTTTGGTTGACATAATCTGAAACATGATGACGTACTTATCTGCCATATCGCCGTAATAAATAACATTATCCTTACGGACGAGGGGCTTTCCTTTGTATGTTAAAAACTCGCTTTTTGAAGCCATTACAAAAATCCTCCCAATTTAATATCCGTTATATTTTATCACACTTACCTCAATATGTAAAGCAAAATAATTCAAATACAACACAAAATGATAC
>USQH01000173.1 GCA_900556765.1 uncultured Oscillospiraceae bacterium | reverse complement strand
CCACAGGGCAAATGCCTTTTTCGTGGCTTTGAATTGTGGTTTTCAGCGTTTCATATCCTGCAATTAACGCCAACAGTCCGATAACCACGCTCAGCAAAAATGTATCCTTAAAAAACAGGGTCACTATCAGCAAAGCAATACCAACCGCCGCCGAGATAATACGAGTCTTCATATATAATTGCACTCTCCCTTTTTGTTATATTTCATTTTGTTCCGCCGTATCGCCTGTCACGCGATGCGTATGCAATGACGGCGTTGTCAATATCTTTTTCGGAAAAATCCGGCCACAGCTTATCGGTGAACCAGTACTCTGCATATGCCGACTGCCAAATCAGAAAATTTGACAGACGATACTCGCCGCTCGGTCTGATTATGAGATCAACATCCGGCATTCCTGCGGTGTAAAGGTGCTCGGAAAGCTGTTCTTCACTCAGGTTAGTAAGATCTATTTCGCCTGATGAAGCCATACTTCTGACAGCGTGAACGATTTCGTCCCGACCTCCGTAATTAAGCGCAACATTAAGGCAAAGGCCGGTAGCATCGGCAGAATCGCGTTCGCTTTTCTTAATCAGCTCGACCAGTTCGCTGTCAAGACGCGACATATCACCAATGAATTTTACTTTTACATTTTCATCCTTAAAATTCACTGAATCAATAAGATAATCCTTCAGCAGTTTCATTATTGCGTCAACTTCATCTTTGGGGCGTTTCCAGTTCTCAGTGCTGAAAGCGTAAACAGTCAGGTACTTAATACCTATCTTATTACAGTACCGCGTTATGCTTTTGAACGTATTTGCGCCCGCAGAATGTCCGACACTGCGTGATAATCCGCGTTTTTTTGCCCATCGCCCGTTGCCGTCCATAATAATACCGATATGTACAGGCAGTTTGTCGGGCAGCTCATGCTTTTTTCGGAACAACAATCAATTCACCGTCACTTTATCAAAAAGGGACTGCCGATAAACAGTCCCTTAAACTTCAAATGAAAACGATCAGAGAGACATGACTTCCTTTTCCTTTGCTGCGGCAACATCATCAATATTCTTGACAAACTTGTCGGTCAGCTTTTGAACTTCAGTCTCACCCTTCTTTTCATCATCCTCGGTTATTTCCGAATTTTTCTTCATAGCTTTCAGCTTATCGTTTACATCGCGGCGAACCGAACGAACCGAAACCTTGGATTCCTCCGCCATTTTATAAATATCTTTTACAAGCTCCTTACGGCGTTCCTCGGTAAGCGGCGGAAAATTGATACGGATAACTTTGCCGTCGTTAAGCGGAGTAATTCCGATATCCGACGCAAGTATCGCCTTTTCAATATCCTTGAGCGTAGAAACGTCCCACGGCTGTATCTGGAGCATACGAGCTTCCGGTACGGAAACGGCAGCCATCTGATTGATGGGAGTTGCTGTGCCGTAATAATCGACCGTTACACGGTCAAGAATAGCTGGGTTTGCTCTGCCTGCGCGAACTGCACCGTACTCCTTTTCAAGAGCGGCAACAGTCTTGCTCATTTTTTCCTCGGCGTGATTCATAAGTTCTTTCATAAAGTCGTTCTCCTTGTCGAGTTTATTTTACAATAGTACCGATGGTCTCTCCGCAAAGGGCGCGGACAATATTCTCAGGATCGTTAAGGTTAAACACAAGGATCGGAATATTATTATCCATGCACAGCGAAGCAGCGGTACTGTCCATTACATGAAGTCCTTTGTTAAGTACGTCAATATATTTTAGCTCGTCAAACTTAACACAGTTTGGATTGGTTTTGGGATCGCTGTCGTAAACGCCGTCGACGTTTGTAGCTTTAAAGATGATATCTGCATCGATCTCAGCCGCGCGCAACGACGCCGCCGTATCGGTGGAGAAAAACGGGTTGCCGGTACCGCATCCGAAAACTACTACTCTGCCCTTTTCAAGGTGGCGAACAGCTCTGTTTCTGATATATGGCTCGGCAATCTGCTGCATTGAGATAGCGGTCTGAACACGAACGGCCACACCGAGCTGTTCCAGCGCATCACCGAGAGCAAGAGCGTTTATAACAGTGGCGAGCATCCCCATATGGTCGGCACGGGTACGATCCATTTTACCGCTTGAACGACCGCGCCAAAAATTGCCGCCGCCGAGGTCAACGCACTTTTTTATACTGCGGCAAATATTAAGCACCGTGTCAAAATCAAGCCCGAAATGCTGTGATCCTGCCATAGCTTCGCCGCTTACTTTGATAAGCACTCTTTTATACTTTAACTGCATCATATCACTCCTATTATTTATGCTACCATTTTACAATATTTATCTTCCATTGTAAAGTGCAATCACTTAATTTGTAA
>USQH01000172.1 GCA_900556765.1 uncultured Oscillospiraceae bacterium | reverse complement strand
CCCAAATACACTGCCGCTGAAAGCACGAGCGACAGCACCGTTTTGGACAACCTGTCCATAAATGGTCTGCTCGCTCAGTATGTGCAGAAAGCGGGCAGATTACCGTTTGGTTATCCAAATGGTCTGCTCGCTTAGTTTGCATACGCCTTTTTATCCCATTTTTTTAACATTCAAAATTAATTATCAAACAAAAATTTAAGCACGGACAACTGATTATTCTGCAATCCGTGCTTAATTTTTATGCGTATCCGATGTAGAGTTCATACTGTGTATCGGATACTTTTTCTGCCCATATCCACACCGATGTAAATCCATCAACATTCTTGTATCTGTTCAATCTGCTTTCAATATCAGCGCCGATATTTTTGTTGTTTGTATTAGCGGATATTGGATTGTCCCAACATTCGGTAGCAGTTTCATCGAAGGTTAAACCTATACTTTGAGCATAATTTTGTGCATAAGAAATCCAATACGATATATCAAATTCTTCATTTTCTTCAACTGTTGTGATGACTTCCGAAACAGTATTTGTTGTTATTTCGGGCTCAGATGCTTCGCTTTTAGGCATTTCTTTTTGTGTGTGAATATCTTGCTTCGGCTCGGTATTTGCTGTTGTTGTTTGAGAAAAAATCGGCTCTTTTGACACCTTTTCTGTACTGGTTTCAGCGGCAGGCGAATGTGTTGTTTCTTCCAAAAATGTGCTTTTCTCAACTGTTCGACCCTCTGCTTTCTCGGACAATTTTTCCACTTGAGTTGTATCAATTACAGCGTTAGTCGATGAACTTTCAACCGCCTTTTTGTCTGGTTCGTTATGGGCAGTGCAACCTACCAAAGTAAAAATGAATGTCAATATCATTGCGAATATTACGATTTTTCTCATACAAAAATCACCTCGCTATTCACAATTTCCATTGCTCTGTTACGGATGCTGTTCATCTTCTGCACCCATAACATAGGGTTATCCGATTTCAGCTTTTCTGTAATATTTTCTTTTTCGGCAAATGATTTGACAAGTTGTGAAAACATTGTTTGTGCCTGTTCCTCGATGTCCGCAAGGTAAGGGTACAGCCTTTCCGTTGTGAGCAGATTGTAATATCTTATTCGATGATGTTGTTTAAGATACTGTCTGTGACGGTTTGCCCACACGCCGATATGCAATTCATTCTGCTTTTTTGTTGCGATGCAAGGCAGTTGATAATCACCTTGTATTTCGTAGTTGCACACGCTTTGTTCAAATAATGTGTTCATAATGAAACCTCCTTAATTTTGTTGATTTCATTATAACGAAAACACAATCTAAACACGAATGTGCAAAAAAATCCGCCTACCGATTTATTCGATAGACGGATATTTTTTAGAAAATCACTTCCACCGTTATATCTTCCCATTGTGATTGGCGAAGATATTGACCGTTGGCGTTACGAAAAGCTTTTGCCTGTTCGTAGTTTATTGTGAAGCAGAAGTAAAAATTACTTCTCATCCCCGCTTCTAATAGCTGCCTGCGCGGCAGCCAAGCGAGCGATAGGCACGCGGAACGGCGAGCAGGATACATAATCCAGTCCGATATTGTGGCAGAATTCAACAGAGGAAGGATCGCCGCCGTGCTCACCGCAAATACCGCAGTGCATGGTCGGACGAACGCCTTTACCCAAGGTAACGGCAGTCTTCATCAAAGCGCCGACGCCCTTCTGATCCAATTTTGCAAACGGATCGTTCTCATAAATCTTTGCGTCATAATAAGCGTCTAAGAATTTACCTGCGTCGTCACGGCTGAAGCCGAATGTCATCTGGGTCAAATCGTTGGTTCCGAAGCAGAAGAATTCAGCTTCCGTTGCGATTTCGTCCGCGGTAATAGCGGCTCTCGGAACCTCAATCATGGTGCCGACTTCATATTTTAACTCGATGCCGGCGGCCTTGATTTCCGCATCGGCGGTCTCGGTGACAATATCTTTTACAAATTTCAGCTCTTTCACTTCGCCGACAAGCGGAATCATGATTTCCGGAACAATATTCCAGTCGGAATGTGCTTTCTTAACATTGATAGCGGCACGAATGACAGCTTTGGTCTGCATCTTGGCAATTTCCGGATAGGTGACCGTCAGACGGCAACCGCGGTGACCCATCATCGGGTTAAACTCATGCAGCGATGCGATAAGCGCCTTGATATCCTCAACGGATTTACCTTGTGCGTCTGCCAAAGCCTTAATATCAGCCTCTTCGGTCGGAACAAACTCATGCAGCGGGGGATCCAGGAAACGAATGGTAACCGGGCAGCCCTCCAACGCCTCATACAGCTTTTCAAAGTCGCCTTGCTGATAGGGCAAAATCTTATCCAACGCGG
>USQH01000171.1 GCA_900556765.1 uncultured Oscillospiraceae bacterium | reverse complement strand
CGCGGGCTGCGGGTCAGTCGGATCGCTGTCCATCCCACCCGCCAGCGGGAAGGCCTGGGGCGGAAGATGATCGCCGATATCGCCGCCGATTTCGGCATGAGCGAGGGAAATGTGCGCACCACACTCATGCGCCTGCGACAGGATCTGCGAAAAATGCTCGCTGCCGAGGGGATCGAAGTCGGCAAATGACGCCGCTCAACGTTTCAGAAAGGAATATATCGTAATGAAGAATCGAGACATCATGAACGACCTCTTGCCGGAGGATGACTTCTTTATCGCAGACGCCGCGCCCGACGCCGCAAAAGCGACAAAGATGAAAAAAAGTACCTTCGCCCGTATCGTCGCTGCCGCCGCCTGCCTTGTGCTTATCTTCGGCACCGGCGCGTGGACATATGCCGCAGCCGTTGAATACCGCGACTACCGCACGGCGGGGGAATTTTTCAACGAAAACGGGCTTTCCTCCGAAGGACTTACGCGCAGCGAGATAAAAGCCGTCTGGCGCGATATAACGACAAACAGCTTCAATTATTCCAAGACCGCCGAGGTAATAAAAAACATCATCCCCGGGCAAAAACTTACCATAGACGATACGACGTCAGATGACACGGAAAAAGACCGGGCAAAAGAAACGATCTCATTTGGGCACACCGTGAAATACGGAAATAATGAGTATACCTATCAAACGGTATGCACCAAGCCCGGAGGAGTATTCGAAAAATGCGTAGTGAACAAAAAAACGGACGGCAAAACGGTCTGGCAGCACGATATTAAATACATTGAGCCGCACGGCATAGCCGCCGTCGGAACAAATATCGTGGTTTACGGCGTGTCACCGACCGATTACGCCAAAGCCCTATTCTCAGTGATCGACGAAAACGGCAACGAAGCCGTTTCGGGAAAATATCTGAACAGTTTCGGTTTCGGTGACGAGTATATCTGCTCGGTGGTCGATAACGGCGACGGCTCGTTTGCCGTTATAAGCCGCGGCGATCTGAAACATCTTTGCATGACGCAGTTTGACGCGAAAGCCGAGAAGTTGTCCTGCGTCAGCACAGAGATAGGCAACTACGGCTTAACCGATGCGGCGCGCCTCGGAAATTGGTATATCGTCAAAGCTATCAATTATAATCGTAATATTGAGAAATTTCTTAAGCTTGACGCGAAAGGAAATGTGACCGGTGAGTTCACACTCGATTCCGACAATTCGTTCTACAGAATAACCGATATACTGGGGTTTGGCAGCAGCGTATATATGTCGGGCTACGCAGTTTCCAAACCGACAGATGGAAGCAAATTCGGAGGTCGCACTGAAATAGACCCCGTTTTGGAGCACCTTTACTCCATGCCGAATCGCGGCGTGGGCATTACAAGTGAGGAGCTGACGCCTATTGTGCGCGCTCAGTACACGGCAATATTGTTCAAGTGCGATACCGACAGCGGAGCGCCGCAGGAGTTTTACTCAGCCGACGGCTCTCTCGGCGGCGACCTGAGCATCGACGCTAACGGAAATCTTGTATGGTCGGTGGAGAGCATCGCCTCGACCCGCTACTCCTTGACCACTTCGTCCTACACGATAGCAGGCACGTGCAATGTTTATAATTACACATTCGATCGGAGCAGTACGCTCGTCTCGCATGCAAAGACCGACAAACAAACGGTGTACAGAAGATAAGTTATTGTGAATGCAAAGCACTCGTGTAATGCTAACTGATCTTCTACCGGACAAAACGTAAATCGAACTAAATAATTTGACCGCAAACTCGCTTTCGGGCGCCGCGCATCAGCACGGCGCCCGCTATTTTTTCGTCAATACGCGCGGTGAACGGTAAAATCGGTTGTATGCAGGCGAAACAGCCAAACGAATGCTTGTTTTCTTACCATATAAATATGTAAAATAGAAAGTCGGTAATTTCGCCGCCGATTCTACGCCGGTTTCGTTTACAACCACTCATCGGTTTTTGATGAGAATGAAACGCAACCTTCCCCCGCATAACGTCAATGCTTTTTTATCGAATGCGAAAAGGCAACAATCAATTCGTTTGACAGCCCAAACATAAAAAAAGAATATCTTTTTTCGTTACATTATACACCTATGGCATCGTGGTATCCAAGGGAAAGCAACCAAGGAGTTTGTACATTTACGGCTGCATGCCTTGGATCATAAATCACCGACAAGTCCGATGGCTTACGCATCACTACAATGACAAGGAGGCATCAAGGCAAAAAGACCGCTGAAACTTCAAACACTTGCAAATTGGCACCGCAACCGCCAATGCGGCGGGAGCACTCCTTTCGCACCATGCGTAAAGAAAGAACGCGCAAGTGCGACATGTGTGTTTTGTAACGATTTCGCGTAA
>USQH01000170.1 GCA_900556765.1 uncultured Oscillospiraceae bacterium | reverse complement strand
CTCCGCTTTTGCTTTTCGACGCTTGTCGATGTAATAAATATCTTTCCCTCAAGCTTGTCAGCGTAGCCATTAAGCTGTCGTGAAAAAATATCGCATATCGGTACTTTTTTCACCCGATTACATCCTTTCAATTTCCTCAATCAAAGCGTCAACGAGCTTATCCTCGCTGACTTTTTTTATAATTTCGCCTTTTTTTATAACAACACCGCAGCCGTCTCCGCCGGCTATACCGATATCAGCTTCTCTTGCTTCTCCCGGGCCGTTTACAACGCAGCCCATTACGGCAACCTTGATATCTTTATTGCATCCCTGTAACCGCCGCTCGACATCGGACGCTATATTTATAAGATCAATGCGCGTCCTGCCACAGGTCGGGCAGGACACTATGGTCGGTCCGCCCTTACGCAATTTGAGCGATTTGAGCAGCGCAATGCCTGCCTTAACCTCCTCAGCCGGGTCATCGGTAAGCGAAATACGAATGGTATCCCCTATTCCCTGCAAAAGCAGACCACCGAGAACAGCCGACGATTTAATTATACCGCGATAACGCGTTCCTGCCTCTGTTACACCGAGATGAAGCGGATAATCACACTGATCGGCGACCAGTTTATATGCGTCATATGTAATTTGTGCATCAGATGATTTAAGCGACAGGACAATGTTATCAAAATCGTATTTTTCAAGCAGCGACGCGTGATAAAGAGCGCTTTCTGCAATTGCTTCGGCAGTAACGGTGCCGTATTTCGCAAGAATATGTTTTTCAAGCGAGCCTGAATTCACACCTATGCGTATACAAATTCCTTTTGCTCGGCAGGCATCAGCAACTGCTTTTACCCTGCTTTCATCGCCGATGTTGCCGGGATTTATGCGTATCTTATTAATTCCGGCGGCGGCACATTCAAGGGCAAGCTTGTAGTCAAAATGTATATCGGCAACGAGCGGAATATTGACAGTTGATTTAATCGCATCGACAAGCCTGACCGCGTCAATATTCGGAACCGCAATGCGGATAATATCGCATCCGGCATCTGCTAATTGTATCGCCTGACGGACACTGCCGTCAATATCGGTCGACGGCACCGATAACATTGATTGCACGGTAATCGGATGCTTAGAGCCGATATTCGACGAGCCTATCCTGAAATTCTTAGTAACTCTGCGTTCTGTCATTTAAAATTCTACCTTATTAAATTCAAAATATCATTAAAAGTAATCAGTATTATCAATCCGAACAATATGACAAAACCGATCGTGTGGACAAGTCCTTCGTATTTTGCGGAAATCGGTTTTCTGCGTATCATTTCGATCAGTATAAACAACAGTCTGCCCCCGTCAAGCGCCGGTAATGGCAGCAAGTTCATAATGCCGAGGTTTACGGTAATTATGCAGGCATAATAAAGTATATTCCAAACCGATTGGCGTGTTGCCTGACTGACCGCGGCGGTAATTCCGACCGGACCGGACATTTGGTTTATCTTGAATTTGCCGGTTATCATATCATACAGAGACATATATACGATTCGTCCGTATGAAACGGTAGTCTTTGCCGCGTATTTCAGTGTATTCGTAAAGGTCTTTTCTTCGCCGTACACGCGAAAATCAAGCGAAATATAGTTGTTACCGTCATCGAGAGGTTCTAGGTTAAATGTAACATTCTTTAATTCAACCTTTTTTCCGTCACGCAGTACGGTAAAATCCAGTTTGCCGTCCTTTGCAGACGCAAGCATATAGCTAAGATCGCTGAAACAGTATATTTTTCGTCCGTTAGCGGCTACTATCTCGTCATTTACCTGTAATCCGTAATTGCAGCTAACTGCACCGTCTTCAAATTTGCCGATCGTAGTCGTCGCATAACGCTCCTGCGGAATAGTCATAAGCACAGCTATAACAAAACCGAGAATAAGATTGAAAGTCGCACCGGCGGCAACAATAATAAAACGCCGCCACGGCTTTTTATTACCGAAAGCGCGCGGATCATTACTTTCCTCGTCCTCGCCTTCCATTGCACAAAAACCGCCGAAGGGAATTGCACGGACGGAATATGTTGTTTCCTTGCCTTTTTTAGAAAACAGCTTCGGTCCGAATCCGACAGAAAACTCATTAACCCGAACGCCAAGAAGCTTTGCCGTGATAAAATGGCCGAATTCGTGCAGTATTATAATTATAACGAACATAAGTATCGCAAGCAAAATCGGCCATACAGTATTCCAAATTTCAGTCATATTGATTCCTCTTACTTAATTTTAGATAATACGTATTCGCGTGCCGCCATATCGGCACTTTCTACGTCGTGCAAAGACTCCACCCTGCCCGACGGCTGCGCTTCAACCGCAGCACGGACTAACTCACCGATTTGCAAAAATGAAATA
>USQH01000169.1 GCA_900556765.1 uncultured Oscillospiraceae bacterium | reverse complement strand
TTATCTTTAACTTTTATATTCTACTATATTCTCTCAAACATTTCAATGAAAACTCTCTTCTTATTAAGCTCTTCTTATTAAGTCCATCAACACACAAGATCACTTTAAGATTTCGATCCATTTCTGCAGCACAATACTCTCCGAAAATTCTCGTACACTCGTTTGTGATATCACAGATAATTCATTTCTAAATTCTTCATCATTCAGAAGCTCTTCTAATTTACGACAATATAACTTCAAATTATTATCTTCAATCAAATATCCATTTTCCCCATTTATGCCGCCTTGCATCGAATGATCAGAAATGTGCTTTTCTTTTTCACAAAAAGAGTAAGTTCATAATCCTTGTCGGTCAGCGTTTCAGTTTTGGCGTTATCCGCGTGGCTTATCTTATCTACTGTATACCTAAACACTTTGCCCGTCATATCGGTAAAGGTTATTTCCTCGCCGGTATCCAGCTTATCGGCAAAATCGAAATTGTCCGCCGCATATTTTCCGCCGATAATAAGCGTGCCGTCATAAACGCTGCCAAGATATTTTGCCGGTCGGAATCCAAACTCCGAGCCGTCCCATTTTGCCCCAACAGGCAGTTTTATGTTTCTCCCCGACAGTTTCAAAAGCCCAATAAAGTCCGTTTTGTCAATTTCAATGGAGGGCATAGTGTTGTCGGTACGTTTTTCTATAACTCCCGCCGAGCGTTCGGGCAGAGTCTTTTCTATTTTTTTGACAACAGTCGGAATATCAACCTCGGTTTTTACTTTTTGTATCTGCCGCGCGGCAAAGAGCGCCGCAGACGCGGCAATCAGCAAAATGCCGAGCGAAAAAGCGATGACCGACAGTACCTTATTCCTCACGGCGTTTCTTCCTTTGCGTTATGCTTAGTATCACAAGCGCCATACCCGACACAGCCATCAGCAGAAACCACAGCGTCATATTGGTCGTGTCGCCGGTTTTGGGAGAGCCTCCACCCTGATATTGCTTGGCGTTGGTAACATTAAAAGTGTCGCCGTTTTTCTGTATGCCGACCTTATAGCCGTCCGGCACATTTTTTTCGGTAACGCTCCACACGCTGCCGTCGTCCACAGTCGTCCATGAATACATCCAGTTGTTCTCTCCGTTCAGCGTAACGGTTTCCTGCAATGCGCCGTCTTTAAATATTTCAACACTTACGCTGTCGGGACGGTTTTTGCCGTTGTCCTTCCAGGTCTTGACCGCTTTGTAGGTAACTTCGCCCTTTGACGGAGTGTTCTCACTCATTTTAGGCTTTGCCGATACATTGTAGAGCCACTTGCCGTTTTCGTCCACGCCCGGAACGGCTGCCATAAAGGACTCAAATATATAATGCTTTCCGTACTTCTCGGTGCGGACTGAGCCGACAAGGTACATTCCTGCGTTAAGGCTTTCAAAGGATACTTTACCGTTTTCGTCGGTCTTTGCGATATGATCGGGGGAAATTCCGTCCGCCAAAATATACGAGTTCAGCGTAACGGTCATTTCGTTCCATTCGGTCTGAGAGGTTGTACCGGTTACGGTTATCGGGTAATTCTTAAAACTGCCGGCAAGCGTATACTGCGCGTCCTCGGTAATGTCCGCAATGTGCCATAGCTTTATATCCTGCCCGACAAAAGCGGCGTCGGAGGAAGAATAGGTTATATCCAGTCTGCAATCGATGCGCAACTCAACCTTTTCGTTCGCGTCCGTTGTAGACGCGGCATACGCGCCTATTGAGCCTGAAAACACCGTAACGGCGATAAGTATTAAATTGACAATTAAATAGGTTCTTCGTTTCATATCAATTCTCCATCCTCGTTGATCGGCAGTTTTTTCTTCACCGGCTTGAAAAATACATACAGCATTAAAATAAAGATGATTGGCAGCGCAACGATCGGCGTTACAATAAGCCTGTCTATAATATAGGCTTCGGACACGGCGTTTAAGGTGCGCTTATCCTCGGATTCTATGCGGTGTCCCCGCACAAGCAGACGGTGCGAGTTAATGCCGTAGGGTGTACAGGTAACAAGGGTGCAGTATTCTTTGTCCTCATCGATCAGCAGGTCGCTGACATCATTGGGCAGCACCGTTTTTATCTGATCTACCTCGTAAATATAGGTCGTGTCAAGCACGGTAACACGGAAAGTGTCGCCTACATCCAGCTTGTCGAGATCCGAAAACAGCTTGGCGCTGGGAAGTCCGCGGTGTGCCGAAAGCGCGGCATGAGTGCCTTTGCCGGCAATGGGGAAACTGCTGCCCTCGATATGACCGCAGGCATGGTTAAGAATTGAGGGGTTTGTACCGTGATAAATGGGCAGCTTGACTTGAATTTTATCAATATCTATATTATTATTTGGAACTATTTTTAAAAAATAAGTATTTTCTTCATCTTTGACTTTTCTTAATATCGCACCAGAATTACTATCGTTAATTGTTTCAAATGTTGCTTTATCACTAAAATAATTGATTTTAGAAATCATACTATCCATTTTTCATCACCACCAAAGTTTTTTCT
>USQH01000168.1 GCA_900556765.1 uncultured Oscillospiraceae bacterium | reverse complement strand
TTGCCACAGGTGGTCGGGAACATCCCATATCATGCCGATCTCATCCAAAAGCTTTATTCGTTCCGGCGTCAGATATCTGCGCCAGGCGGCGTTCTTTCTTGCCGAACGCAGTCCGGCGATCCAATTGCCGAGATGCAGTCCGCTTTCTGTCACATAGGAGGCCGTGACGGCAAGATTCCCATAGGTTTCGTAATAATCTTTGGCGGCGGCGAAGTTCCGCTCCCATGCATGGTCGCGGTAACTGCCCCAGGTCATGCCCAGCGCGTCCAACTTGGCAATGCGTTCCTCGGTCAGAATGCCGAATTGCTCCCCGGCGCGGACGCGTTTCTGCGTCAAGATCCAGTTGCCGAGGGAATAGCCCTCCGGCGTTTTATATTTGTACGGTATTTCCAGATTTCCGTGCTCGGCCCGATACCGGCAAGCCATGTCGTACATCATATCCCACGAAGCCGTCAGCACATCGTCCAGCTTATCGAAAAGCTCTTTGCAGTCGCGTACCTCGTCGATCACTTGGAAATACTCGTTGACGATATCGTCGGCTAAGCCATGTGAACGGTAATAGGTCATGGCAAGCTGCATTTCCTCCTCGATTGCACCGATACTGTAAAGGTTTTCAATGTTGAGGACAATATCAAAAATGACCGGATTCTCTTTTTTACCGGCGGCAAGCGCACGTCCGACTGTCAATCCGCTCAACTCCACCAAACGGTCGAACAGCATTATATTATTTTCAAAAGAAAGATAAAGTCTCATTGCATCATCCGAAAGGCCCGTAACAGCAGGATTGACCTTAAAGCCTTCCGAAGCCGCGGATTCACTTTTCTTGATCGGCTTTGGCTGTACCTTAGCTTTCTTTTTCGTTTTCGTTGTAATAGTTTTGTTTTCCGACGGCTTGCTTTCGCTTTGAATAAACAGTTCGCCGTCGTAATCGGTTCCCCGCAGCATCTCGTCACAACCTGCAATATTGAGCTTGTGCGGGTACAAATGAGTGTATTCCTCCAAAATATCAATGGGTGCCGTAACTACCTTTGCGCCGTCCCTGATAAGACGGTTTGATCCAACATAGGAGTCGGATGAAACATCGCCGGGGATTACAAAAATGTCTCTTCCCTGCTCCAGCGCATGATCGACAGTAATAAGCGATCCGCTGCGGCGTGATGCCTCGACCACTACAGTTCCCAGACAAAGCCCCGAAATAATGCGGTTCCGCACGGGAAAGTTATACCCATAAGAAGGATAATCGGGCGGATACTCTGTAATAAGGCATCCGTTTTCGGCAATATCCTCACGCAGTGCTTCATTCGCCGCCAAATATCCGTAATTCAGTCCGCAGCCGAGAACGGCAACAGTATTGCCATGCGCCGACAAAGCGCCTGTATGAGCCGAAGTGTCTATCCCCATTGCTCCGCCGCTGACAATAAATGCTCCTGCCTCAGTAAGGCGTCGGCTCAGCTCGAATGTGAGCGAGCGTCCGTAATCCGACGCTTTGCGAGTGCCGACAATAGCGATCATTACCTCGTTATCAACATCCGGCATAGTGCCTTTTACATACAGCGCGGCTGGCGGATCGACAAGATGCCGGAGTCTGACCGGATACTCGTCATTATCGGGCGTAATTATCTTATAACCCAAACGCTCGCATTTATCAATAGTTTTATATGCGTTTTCTGTATTAAATTTGTTAAGACGTGCAATTTCCTGCTTTGAAAATATACCGCATCTCTCTATTTCCTCAAACGGAGCTTTGCAAAATGTCTCGGCGTCATTGAAATTATCAAGAATTTTTAAAAGCTTTCTGCTGCCGTAGCCTATTATAGACTGAATATATATCCAATAAACATCCGTACGCATTTCATTCTCCCGCTTTCAGCAGCTCCCACAAAAGGATCGACGCCGCTGCCGCCGCATTAAACGACTCGGCGCGCCCTTTTATCGGGATAGTGATACGTTGGTCGCAAATGCGCTTTGCCTCGTCTGTAAGCCCATTGCCCTCGTTGCCTATAACAACGGCGCTGCCGTTCGAAAAGCGAATATCGGTTATCGGCGTCGCGTCGGTATCAACGACCGCCGCAAACAGCTTTACAGAACGCTCATGCAGCTTTTCACCGGCATTGGTAATGCTGTCAAATCTGTAAAGCGGCAAGCGCAAAAGAGAACCCATAGCCGCTCGCTGTGCTTTTCCGCCGAACGGATCACAGCATGAACCTATCAGGATCATTCCGTCGGCTCCGAGTGCTTCCGCTGTGCGTGATATCGTGCCGAGGTTTGCAGGATCGGAAACATTTTCGCAGGCAATGTACCGTCCGTTGCTGCTGATACCTTCAGTCGTGCCGTCAATGTCGGGACGGGCACAAACGGCTATAATGCCCTGCGGCGAAACGGTATCGGATATCTTTGCAAATACATTGTTGTCGACAATATAGCTTTTTTCGGCGTTATCCGCAAGAAAAGCTACCTCGTCGGAATAATGTTCAACAGCGTCACCGGTTATAAACAGCATTTTAAGCACGATACCGTTTTGCGCAGCATCACAGCAAAGGCGCATTCCCTCGAGCACAAAAAGTC
>USQH01000167.1 GCA_900556765.1 uncultured Oscillospiraceae bacterium | reverse complement strand
CGATTATTTTGAGCGCTGCTATGAATATGCCGAGCAGCTCATCCGTGAGGGCAAGATCACTCACTGGGGGCTGTCCGAAGCCACGGAAGACACGATCCGCCGCGCTCACGCAGTCTGTCCGGTGACAGCCATTCAGAACCGCTACTCCATGATGGCACGGTGGTATGAAAATCTGTTCCCAGTGCTGGAAGAACTACACATCGGCTATGTGGCGTTCTCGCCGCTGGCCAACGGTTTTCTCTCCGGCAAATATGATAAGAGCTCGCAGTTTGACGCCGAGACAGACTACCGCAGCGTCATGCCCCAGTTCCAGCCGGAGAATATCGACCGCAACCACGATCTTCTCACTTTGCTTCAAAAATTGGCAGAGCAGAACAACGCCACGCCCGCACAAATCTCACTGGCATGGATGCTATGCAAAAAGCCGTACATTGTACCCATTCCCGGCACACGTCGGCTGAGCCGCCTGCTTGAAAATGCCGGTGCGGCAGATGTTACGCTGTCTGCCGAAGAAGTCAGCGACATCGACGAAGCACTGAATGGCATGGAAATGTCAGAGGTGTTCGGCGGCAGCAAAACCGTAAATAGATGATTTTATCAGAAAGGATGTTGTTTTATGGAATATGCAAATCTTAATAACGGCGTGAAAATGCCCATGGCCGGTATCGGCACCTTTCTTCTGACCCCGGATGAGGCGGAGGCATCCTGCGTCAGCGCTTTGCAGGACGGCTATCGCCTGATCGACACGGCAAACGCCTATGTGAACGAAAAGGCGGTCGGCCGCGCCATGAAGAAGTCCGGCTTGCAGCGGGAGGAGACTTTTCTGGAAACCAAGCTGTGGCCGAGTTTTTACGAACAGCCGGATGCGGTGGACAAGACCCTTGCCCGGCTGGACACGCCCTACATCGACCTGCTGCTGATCCACCAGCCCGCAGGCAATTATGTGGCGGGCTACCGCCAGATGGAAAGGGCGTACAAGGAGGGCAAGGTCCGTGCCATCGGCCTGTCCAACTTCAAAAGGGAGCAGATTGAGGAGATTTTCGCCCTCTGCGAAGTGAAGCCCACGGTCTTGCAGACCGAGTTGCACCCCTATAATCAGGAGCCGGAGCTGAAAGCCTTCCTGAAAGAGAACGGCATCGTGCCGCAGGCGTGGTATCCGCTGGGTCATGGTGACAAGGCACTGCTCCAGGAGCCGCTGTTTGCCCGGCTTGGCGCGAAGTACGGCAAGTCCGCGCCCCAGATCATCCTCCGCTGGCACATCCAGAGCGGCAACATCGTCATCCCCGGCTCCAAGAACCCGGAGCATATCAAGGCCAACTTTGACCGGTTTGACTTTGCCCTGACGGATGCGGAAATGGTTCCGCTGGTGGATGAGCAGAAGTGAAAAACTTTTTTCGCCTGCCCCGATGCTTGGGTTGATATCGGCTATGCCGAAAAGTTACATAATTAAACACCGAAGCCAAACTAAGAAACAGCTTAACAGCAATAGGCCCGATACCCGATACAATAGTAATCGGCAAAAATAAGCCCGGAGCCGAAGCTGTGGAGCTATATTAACGGTACCGCAAAAGAAACGGCCGCTACCCACGGTTGGAATAGAATCTCGCAATCAGTTAAACTTTTTTGTATGCAAAACAGTGCGGCTGTTGCCGGCGGCAGTAAAAACCTGTTTTGCCGCAGCGAGAAAGTTCTCGAAAAATCATTAATCCGACTTCATTAAAGAAGGATGTTGCGGCAAGAAACACTTTATAGGTTTTAACTTTGCCGCGATTGAGATTCCAACATTCTGAGTGTTTCTCTATCCCGTCTGCCGTGATAATATTTTTCCAACACTTGACTGAAAACAGTCGAATCCTCTGCGACTGCTTCGAAAAGCGTCATGCATGAGCGCAGCTTCAAATTGTCCGGCGTTCCCATCACGGCGCGAGGATCATTTGTCTCCAACTCAAGTAATGCTTTGCTGATTTCCAGAAGTCGCGATTTTAATACCGGATGCAACAGGTAGGCTTTTGCCTCGCCAGGTCCGCGAATGCCGTAAAACACAGAATTGGAGCTCTTGCCGAGTCCATGCAATTGCGGAAAAATATACCATATCCAGTGGTGAACTTTTCTCCCGCTTCGAATTTCCGCAAGTGCCTGAGAATAACCGTCTACAGTGGCTTCCTGCGCTGATAAAAAACGTGTCAGATTATACTCTTTCAAAATAAGCCTCCTTTAAGGTGGTATGAATGAAATTTTGTTATTTAATACATACGCTTCTGCGGATGAGCCGAGGAAGGTGTTTATTGTTGTTATGTCCGGACATCCAGCAAAACAATTACGTCATATTGCTTGCACTTCGCTTTAAAATCGACAATTTTACTGGATTAAATATCTTTATATAATCAATTATACCATGCGCTATGCAAGAGCGCAACATATATTTACAAAAAGGAGAGCATGCCGATAAGCTGAGACACAGAGCGAAACATGGTCTGAATGGAATGTGATAATATATTGAAAGAAGCCATATCTTGCCACATTGACAAATTTTGTGCATCGTGTATAATAATGGTGTCAATTTAGTATAAACATTGC
>USQH01000166.1 GCA_900556765.1 uncultured Oscillospiraceae bacterium | reverse complement strand
GCAGCCGCCGGAGCGGTGCTTAAGCCGTAAGGCGGGAATTGTGCGGTATTGCCTTGTGTTCTATGGCTTATAATTTGATAATCAAAGCAAAAAAGTAAAAGCAATTATCAGAACATCTTGCAGCATTATGGGCAAAGCAAGTTATTCTACCACATTTTCGCCACTCCGGGCAACTGTATTTTCATAATTTCTGTTATTATAACACCATTGCGCGCCTATATCAAATCATTTTTCGCTTTGCGGAGGAATTAACGCCGAGCACACCTCCCATTGCCGACGCAAGCGTCATTATAAGAAGTCGCATCGGAGTAAAAACGGTCAGGCCGCCTTCGCTGACAAACAACGACACGATAAACGTCACCGCAAACAGCGCAAGACCGGTTAAACCTCCGATTATCATTCCCTGCTGTTTCATTGACTTCGCCGCAGTGACGCCGCCGGCGAGCGATCCCAATCCCGATGCCACGAGCGCGATCGGCATGGCGGTCGACTGCGGCATATCGCGCAGAACGTAAAACAGCGCGCATATCATAATTATTCCGAGGGTGACCAGTCCGCCGGTCACCGTGCCGACGACCAACGGGCGCAGATACTTGTTTTCGGACTCCGGTCGCTTGTGCTTGTTGATCCTGTTCATAATAAATAAAGCCTCCCGTATACGCTTTTTTTGATAAAGCATATTCGGAAGGCGGAATGGTTATGCCGTTTTAGTCATGAACAGTCAAATTCTGACCGACAGCGCTGCGCTGAATCTGTATCTTGGAGCGGTCACCCGAAGATTCGATCACCAGGCTGTCCTCCTTGAGCGATACGACTCTGCCGCAGATACCGCCGATGGTGACTATCTCGTCGCCGACCTGCAGGTTATTTCTCATTTCGGCTTCCTTTTTCTGCTGCTTTTTCTGAGGACGGATGAGCATGAAATACATCAGAGCAATGAAAACAACGATCATACCGATGGACATAAGGCTCTGAAGTCCGCCGCCTGTCGCGGTTTTCTCGGCGGCCGAAGATGTCAAAAGAATAAAATTCATTATTATACCTCCTGAATTTTGCTGATTTTTATGATTATACAATAAAAACGGAGGAATGTAAAGCAAATATTGTAAACAAGCCGTATAAATACGGCACATCTTTATATAAAAGCATAAAATTATCGCCCGAACATTTTGTTCGGGCGATAAGATGTCAGATCAGCCTTTGCTGTTGTAATTTTCGGACAGCTTGTTCATTGCCTGTGAAAGCTTGTGCAAGTAAACGAACGGACCGACTATAATAAGCGAACCGAGAACATTCCACAACCAGTAGGTGCTTGCACTAAAGCTGTAACCTATTCCGCGACGTGTAAGCTCCCCACCGATACGATTTGATAACTTGTGGAACCATACTATGGCGCCGATTCCCAAAGTAATGGGCGATATAACAAATATCAGCAGACAAAAATGCATGGTTTTTTTACCGTCATAGCGACTGGCAATAATGTTAATATCGGACGAGACACTGGAAAAGTAGACTAACGAGTAAATACCAAATGTAATTATATTGAAAACAATGAGTTTCCAAAGTGCTCTGTTAGTCTTGAGCTGCCCCACGGGCATCGTGACGGGTGCTTGATTCTGAACGGTTTCCATTATTCTACACTCTCCTCATAATTGGGGTTATTTATATAGTATCATATATATGTCATTATGTCAATATTTTACATTATTTTCACTTTTAAAAAACTATTATTTGCACTTTTTCTCCATATTCCGCATATAAATTTTACATATTTAAACAAATCAGCACAATCATTTAATCATAACTTGCTGCGAGCCATTCGGCTGCACGGAGTCCGTCGACCGCCGCGGATGTTATACCGCCCGCGTATCCGGCGCCCTCGCCGCAGGGAAACAATCCGCCGACTGACGACGCGCCGTTATCGCCGCGAATGATCCTGACAGGCGACGAGCTGCGCGTTTCCGGAGCTATAAGGATCGCATCCGGCAGCGCAAAGCCATGCAACTTGCGGTCAAACTCGGTTATGCCCTCCTTCAGCGAAGAAACAATAAATTCAGGTAAAACAGCGCCGATATCTCCCATACTCACTCCTGTTGCAACGCTCGGATGAACTGAACCGATCGTATTTTCGGCTCCGAAAAGCAGACTGCCGACCGTCTGCGCGACCGGCAAACCGCCGCCGACCTCGAATGCACGGCGCTCGATACGACGCTGAAAATGCATTCCGTCGAGCACATCGCCGTTATAATAATCTTCCACCTCGACGCCGACCAGCACCGCTGAATCGGCATTTTTGCCGTTTCGTGCGGAGCGGCTCATGCCGTTGACTGCAACGCCGCCCTGCTCACTCGATGCGTTGACCACTTCGCCGCCCGGGCACATACAGAAAGTGAACACGCCGCGCCCGTTTGCTAAATGGGTCGCAAGTCGGTAATCGGCGGCTCCGAGCGCCTTGTGTCCGGCGAATTTGCCATACTGCGCTATGTCGATAAGCGCCTGTGGGTGCTCGATTCTCGCGCCGACGGCAAACGGCTTCGGCTGCATGGGAATCCCGGCCGCGTGGAGCCAGCGGAAGGTA
>USQH01000165.1 GCA_900556765.1 uncultured Oscillospiraceae bacterium | reverse complement strand
TCATGTCAAACAGCACGCCGACCGTTGACATATCACTGCGCTCATGCACTTGACGCGCCGCGTTTACCATTGACGACACGCTCATCCCCCGCACCCGATCCCGTAAGTAATCAAAATCCGCCATTTACTTTTTCCTCCAGTAGCTTTTTCGGAGATATTATTGACAGACTTTGATCAAAAATATCACAGCATTATATAAAGGAGCGCGAGCATCAGCGTTTCATCGACCGTTTCCTTTCCGAGCAGTGCCATCATCATCAAGATAAGCGAGCGGTCGGAATCAATGTCGAAGTTTGCCAAATTCAGCTTGTCGAGAAATCCAAGTCCGGAGCTTTTCGTCCGACGGACAGGCTGTGACTCCGGCAAAGAAGACCGGTTCGGCTGCTGATCAACAGTTGTCGGAGCCGAGGTCGGCTGACGGGGCTGTTCGGTCGGTTGAAAATCCTGCCGAACCTGCCGTGATGACAGTGGGCGAACATAGTCCGGCATCGGCGGCATATCATGTCGCTGACGTTGTGCGCCGTCCATGCCGTTAAGTGCGTCGTTTTGCATCTGCTCGTGATAGTTTTTTGACGTTTCGGCCAAAGTTTATCACCGCCCTTTTCAAATAAGATCAGATATGCTATAATTTCAGCAGTCCGCTGTCGGTTATCATCGGCATTATCGAGATCAGCTTCATCAGCTTTATCGCCCGATCGACCCGCTCACGCCGTTTTTCGCTCAAGTTTGGTTTAAGAGCCTGCAAAAGGCGCATTCGCGAATCGTCGGCGCTTGAATTGAGTGCCGAAAATATACGCATGACAGTCGCAAGCTGATCGGGTGACAGCGGCAGATCGGGCGTAGTCTGAGGCGGTTTTTGCACATCCTCAAGCAACGACTTTGCCGCACCGCCCGACATCATTGAGCCGAGCATGGACGATATATCCGAGTCGCCCGACATTAACGACGACGCAAGTTCCTTTACGGTGTCCATACCCTCCTTGCTCTCGATAAATGATGAAAGCTGAGATACGATATCATCCATTTTTATTACCCATCAGCTTTTTCATAAGCTCCTGTACCTTCGGCGACTTCATGATGCGCTCGGTCGCCGCTTTGTCGGACAGCACGCGGCGTATCTGCTGTGCATCCTCCGGTTTAAGACCGGCAAGCACATTGTCGACCGAACCGCTTGATATTGCCGATTTGAGTTTTTCGGGATCGGCGCCCATTTTTTCTGAAACGGAATTTATCAATTTATCGGTATTGTCCATTTAAACCACCCTTTTTCGGTTATTACTACATTATATGAACTAAGGTGAAGGTATGAAGATCATAGTTATGTCCGACTCACACGGTGCTGCTTCGCGACTGATGCGAATCGGCAGAATACACGTTGACGCAGACGCATATTTATTTCTCGGCGACGGTTGGCGGGATTTTGACGACTTCAAAAACGAATTTCAAGGCAAATACTGCGCCGCGGTAAAGGGTAACTGTGACCTCGGCTGTACCGAGGACTTGATTCGCACGCTGTATCTCGGTGAAAAAAAGATACTGATGTCGCACGGCCATCTTTTCGGCGTAAAATCGGGTATCGGCGGCATGAGAGCCGAAGCACTGTCAAACGGCTGCGATATTATGCTTTACGGTCACACGCACGAGGCATTTACCGACTATGCCGACGGACTGTACGTCATGAATCCCGGTTCGGTTAAAAACGGAAACTACGGCATTATCGAAATCATATCCGGTGGAATACTGACAAGCATCGCTGAATGTGATTGAATTTTTTTAAAATTTATGAAAAATCATGCAAGACGGAACGATTTGCGTTTTGCATGATTTTTTTGCATCTATTGGGCAAAATACCGATGTAAATATCAGCAAAGTACGGAGGTTAACAATGGATATAAATTCAAAAAAACTGATGGATGACGCGGACACTGTATCGCGTGCTTTATTTGCAAACGATATAAACAGCCTATCCGGCTCACAGCTCAACACCGCGCTGTCCCGTTCGGTAATGTCGCACATCGCCGAATACTGGAAAAACAGCCGCATAAAACAGGGCAACACCCGATGTGCATACTATTTTTCGGCGGAATTTCTGGTTGGGCGAGCGATATTCAACAATCTGCTGTGTCTCGGGCTGACCGATCAGGTGGACGAACTGCTCGGCAAGCACGGGTTGTCATTGAAATCCATCGAGGACGGTGAGGACGCGGCGCTCGGCAACGGCGGTCTGGGGCGTCTCGCCGCCTGTTTTCTCGACAGTGCAGCAACGCTCGATCTGCCGCTGATGGGATATGGCATACGCTATAAATACGGTCTGTTTCGTCAACAGATCGAGAACGGCTTTCAGATTGAACAGGTGGACGACTGGACCGCACACGGCGATCCGTGGTCGGTACGTCGGGACGATCTGACTGTGCAGGTCGTCTTCGGCGACCAAACGGTCAACGCAGTTCCCTACGATATGCCTATACTTGGCTGGCAAACCGACAACATCGGAACACTGCGTCTGTGGCAGGCAGAGCCGCTGCAGCCATTTGATTTCAGGCTGTTTAACGAACAGGAATACGACAAAGCACTGCACGACAAAAACCGCGCCGA
>USQH01000164.1 GCA_900556765.1 uncultured Oscillospiraceae bacterium | reverse complement strand
AACCTGCGAGCCGATGTGACAGTGGTATCCGCAAAGCTCAATATTCGGCTTTGAAAGGACGTAGGAAATGTACTTTTCCGCCTGTCCCGTTTCAATAGGCGTGCCGAATTTGCAGTCGATCTTACCGGTCGAAATTTTTTCGTGCGTATGGGGGTCGATTCCCGGAGTAAGGCGCAGAAGCACCTTTTGACGGATGCCCTTTTCGGCGGCGTAGGAGTCGATCTTGTCAATCTCCTCATATCCGTCGGCTATGAAGCAGCCGATACCCATGTCGATTGCGTACTCGATATCGGCGTCTGTCTTGTTATTGCCGTGAAAATATATCTTATTCATCGGGAAACCGGCGCGCGAAGCGGTGTAAAGCTCACCGGACGATACAACGTCGATAGACATACCTGTATCGGCGATTATCTTATACATTTCGGTAAAGCAGAGTGACTTGCTCGCATAAAGCGGAACGGAACCGTTGCCGAAATACTCGCGCATGGCGTTAACATAAGTCGCAGCACGCTCTCTAACTCTGTTTTCGTCCAAAAGCATGAGTGATGTGCCGTACTTGTCCGCAAGTGTGACCGTGTCCATTCCCGCGAATGCAATATGGCCGCGGTCGTTTATAGAAATATTAGTGTGAAGCATTTTCATTTTCCTTTGAAACAAAATAATTGCACTTTTTATGTCGCATTACGCCAGCATCATGCGGTCGTTCGCAAACTCGCCGCCGCTCGCCTGCTCGAACTTTTTCAGCAGATCGGCTACCGTCAGTTTTGCTTTTTCTTCGCCGCTGACATCGAATATCACCCTGCCGTCGTGCATCATAATAAGGCGATTGCCGAGACGAAGCGCATCCTTCATATTATGGGTTATCATCAGCGTAGTCAGCTTATCCTGAGCGACTATCTCCTCGGTCAGATCAAGCACCTTTGCCGCCGTTTTCGGGTCAAGCGCTGCGGTATGCTCATCAAGCAGCAGCAGCTTCGGCTTTTGCAGAGTTGCCATAAGCAGAGTGACCGCCTGACGCTGACCGCCCGAAAGCAGTCCGACCTTTGCGGTCATACGGTTTTCGAGTCCGAGACCGAGTGTAGCGACAAGTTCCTTGTACTTTGCTCTTTCGGCGTGAGTAACACCCCATTTGAGATTTCTGCACCGCGTACGGCGGTAAGCCATTGCAAGGTTTTCCTCAATTGACATTGTAGCGGCAGTTCCCATCATCGGGTCCTGAAACACTCTGCCGAGATATTTGGCGCGCTGATGCTCGGCTTTGTTTGTGATGACTTCACCGTCAAGGATTATGTTGCCGGCGTCGCATTTATACACGCCGGATATCATATTCAGCATGGTGGATTTGCCGGCGCCGTTGCCGCCGATTACGGTGACAAAATCACCGTCGTTCAGCGTAAGCTCAAGTCCACTCAAAGCCACCTTTTCATTTATCGTGCCCGGGTTAAAAACCTTATAAACATTCTGTATTTCAAGCATTTTCGGCACCTCCCTCGGCGACTTCGGTTTTCTTCTCTGATTTTATTTGTTTGCCTGCTATCTTGCTCTTCCAGTACGGGACGCCGAGGAAAAGCGCAACGACGAAAGCCGACAGCATTTTAAGATCGTTTGCGTTAAGTCCGAGTTTAAGTACAAACGTAATAACGAAATAATAAATAATTCCGCCGAATACCGCCGCGAGCAAGCGCAGCGCAAAATTATGAAACAGCTTTCCGAATACTACCTCGCCTATAATAACAGCGGCAAGTCCGATAACGATTGCTCCGCGTCCCATGCTTACATCGGCAAAGCCCTGATACTGTGCAAGCAAAGCGCCCGACAGCGCAACAATACCGTTGGAAATGACAATACCGGTTATTTTAGCAATATTGGTATTTACACCGTTTGCGCGCGACATGGTCTGATTGCATCCGGTAGCACGCAGTGCGTGACCGATTTCGGTGCCGAAAAACCAGTAAAGCAAAGCTATTATCGCAACAGCAAAAATGCTGCCGACAATAAGCGATTTAGGTATTTCGCGCAATGATACAAGCAGGTCATATTTAACGGAGGAAAGCGGCATATTTGCCTTTCCGCTCATGATACGCAGATTTATGGAATACAATGCAAGCTGAGTCAATATACCGGCGAGTATGGCAGGTATGCCGAACTTTGTATGAAACAAGCCGGTTATCAGACCGGCGGCACAGCCGGCAACAAAAGCGAGTAGAAGCGACAGCCAAATGTTGATACCCGATGTAACACAAACGACCAGTACGGCACCGCCGGTTCCGAACGAACCGTCAACCGTCAGGTCGGCAACATCAAGCACCTTAAACGTAATGTACACGCCGACAGCCATTATTCCCCAAATAACACCCTGTGCGGCGGCACCCGGCAGCGACTTTAGGAAAACCAATATTTCCTGTAAAATATCCATTCGCAAAAACCTCACACTAAAAGAATCAATATAAACACCAATCAGCGATAAGGCAGAATACGCCTTATCGCTGTTTGACACAGAATTGTTTAATTATACAATTATTCCGCTGTTTCGTCAATAGCAATGTAATCGCTCGGAACAGTAATTTTGAGTTTTTCGCAACGGCTGGCAACATACTCTTTTGTCAGTT
>USQH01000163.1 GCA_900556765.1 uncultured Oscillospiraceae bacterium | reverse complement strand
GTTTTGTTTTCCGAAATCACAGGCATAGGAAATGTAACAGAATCTATTCCTGAACCGATAAAAGAAGGAACCCCTGACCCATGCTGCAACGACGAAGATTATAAAAAAGAAAAAGAACAATATAACGATTAAAAAACAATTTTATCGGTTGTTGAATCTACGCGCATTACTGACTTTTTAAAATGAAAACCCGCAAAGCATTTGCCTGCGCCGAATTTCGGCAACAGCAAACTGCCTTGCGGGTGATTTATTGTGTGCTGAAATAAAAATGCACTTGAATTTCAGTGAATTATTAACCGATCAGGTCGTTGTAATGAGCGCGTTCGCCGCCGATATACTTCGGTCTGGTGCGTGCGGCGAGAACGAGAGCCTCTCCTACTCGGTTGTTTTCAAGCCTGACGGGAACGGCGACCTTTTTCAGGTGCATGCCGATCAGCGTGCAGCCGATGTCCAGTCCGGCGTCGGCTTTGATTTCCTCGATGGCTATCGGATCCGAAAATGCGGCATATGCCGCCGTGGCAAATGAGCCGCCCGCTTTAGGCTGCGGAACTACATTGACCGGCTCCGCAAACGGAACGGCAGCCCGTTCCACGATTATCGCGCGGTTAAGATGCTCGCAGCACTGAGCGGCAATGTATACTCCGTGAGCTTTGGCGGCTTCGTATATTCCGCTGAATATCGCGTCAGCGACTTCGGTGCTTGAAAATGTACCGATCTTTTTTCCCGACGCCTCGCTTGAAGAACAGCCGACGACCAGTATTTGACCTTCCTTGAGTTTTGCCGCGGCGATTATTTCCTCAGCGGCGGCGTTTGCCTGAGTTTTAATTTTATCGATCATTTATAAATACCTCGATTTTTTGCGTTTTCCGATCGCCTTGAGCGGCAGATCGACAACATATAAAAATTGCAATGCAATTATCTGAGCAATGCTGATTATAACAAACTGAAAGAGCCGTGTAATGAGAACGGGGACAAACTGCGACGAGTATAAAATGCATATCCACAGCGTATTGAGCAGCAGTGTGCATATTACTCCGGTAATAAGTGCGGCTGCTACCACATTCAGTATTTTGCAGTTTTTGTACAGGAATATTCCGAAAATAAAACCGGTAACGGCTGCGGTCAGTGTGAATCCCGGAAAATAAGGGCCGATGGGGAAGAGCAATGCGCCGATAAAATCTGCGAGCACTGCTGTGACCATTGATCCGATACATCCGTATAAATATGCGGCGACCGCCACAGGCATAAATCCAAAGCCGATTTTTACATTCCACGCGTTTATCGACAAAAATCGGTCGAGTACGACTCCCGCCGCCACCAGTACGGTGAGTAGTAACAGGTCAAACAGCCTGAACTGCTTTACCGAAAAGCGCGATTTAAAAAAAGACATAAAATAACCCCCTATAATAACATCCTTTAAGCTGCAATTATAAGAAGCGGTCACGTTACTTATGATATAAACAGCGGGATGCGGTCTGCTCACCGCAAGAAAACTTTTCGTCCGTGTAACAACTCCCCGTTTACACGACACTTAACGCGTGCAGACCTACTCTGTAATTGTGCTGTATATTATACAGCCGATTTATTCTTCTGTCAACTGCAATTACCGCAAAGAAAAACTCATTTGAACTTCAGCGGCTGTCGGCGTAATAAAACAAACACCGAGTTGAGACCTTTTTGCAAAAAAAGTTGTTCGCGTGTCCGCGTATTGTTTGGCGCTGTTTAAAAAAATAGCAATAAATATTTGTCGAATAATGCTTTTGTTTTAGAACAATATATGATATAATCTAAATGTATTACTATGTGATGTTGGTGAATTATGTCCAGAGTTACTAAAACAGAAGATGATAATTTAATAGTAGGACGCAATTCGGTACTTGAATTGCTCAATTCGGGGCGCGATGTTGACCGCTTGCTGGTCGAAAAGGGCAATCGCTCGGGCAGTATGGCGGCTATCATTGCAAAGGCAAACGCAAAAGGCGTGCCGGTCAAGGAAACTGCCGGTGAAAAGCTGAACTCTATTTGCCCAGGGGCAAATCATCAGGGCGTTGTCGCCTATGCCGCGGCGCACGAATACTGCTTGGTGGAGGATATTATCAGCTATGCCGATGAACGCGGCGAGCCTGCCTTTGTGATCGTTTGCGACGGTATCGAGGATCCGTATAATCTCGGAGCGATTATTCGTACCGCCGAGTGCTGCGGTGCCCACGGTATTATTATTCCGAAACGACGCAGCGTCGGGCTGAACTACGCTGTCGCAAAATCTGCGTGCGGAGCGCTCGAACATATGCGAGTCGCGCGCGTGCCTAATATTACTGCCGCTCTGAAGGAACTAAAGGACTACGGCGTTTGGATCTACGGCGCCGATATGAACGGCGAACCGTATGATTCGGTCGATTTCAGCGGTCCTGCGGCGCTGGTAGTCGGCGGCGAGGGAAAGGGTATCAGCCGCCTTGTCGGAGAAAGCTGTGATGTTATGCTGTCGCTGCCGATGAAGGTGGTTCTGTATGTATGCCTTGGGTATCTATCAGGCAACATCATGTATGCGTATTGGGTGCCGAAGCTGCTGAAGGGCGTGGATGTTCGGGATTACGGCGCTGACCATAATCCCGGTGCGGCAAATGCTACGCTGGCTTGTGGTCTACCCATGGGAATTCTC
>USQH01000162.1 GCA_900556765.1 uncultured Oscillospiraceae bacterium | reverse complement strand
TTTTTTCCTCAGGATCAAAGTCGGTAAATGCGGTCGAATCATTGACCTTGCCGAGACGCTCTGTCTCTTTGCACAAAAACAGCATGGCTTCTGCAAGACTCGTCTTGCCGCAGCTGCCGTGACCGACCAAAGCAACATTGATGATGTCAGACGGATTAAATTGTTTCATAATAACCGATCTCCCTTGATTCTCGCGCAACAGCGCGGATTTTGTGTTAATTTAAGGATGCCGTTGCCGAAGAAATCGATGATGTCTATCGGTTTCGGCGTCGTTTACTAAAAGTATTATGATTTATAAAGTTAATATAGCACAATATACAAAGAATTTCAATAGCTGTGAATAAAATTTATGCAAAAGTCATATTGTAATACGCTAATTATCGTTATAATTGCTAAACCACGCAAGTAAAATGATATATATCCATTGATGAACGGAGAAAAATGTATGAAATTAAGCGAGTTAAAGGCCGGTGCGGCGTGCGTTGTCGAAAGCATAAATGACACCGGTTCGGTCGGCAGGCATTTGTGCGACATGGGCTTTTTGCCGAATACAAATGTGGCGGTTACGGCGCTGGCTCCGCTCGGCGATCCGATGGAGGTTACACTGCGTGGATATAGGCTCACCTTGCGCCGATCACAGGCAGACCTTGTTACGGTGCGCTCAGTCGACGGGAGGCATGCAAAATGGGAAAAGTGATTGCGTTGGTCGGCAATCCGAATTGCGGCAAGACGACGCTGTTTAACCGTTTGACCGGTTCAACTGCTCATGTCGGTAATTGGCCGGGTGTGACGGTTGAGTTACGGCGCGGTAAGTACCGCGACGGCGTTGAAATCGTGGATTTACCGGGAAATTACTCACTTGACCCGTTTTCACCCGAGGAAAAGGCGGCGACCGACTGTATTTCGCAGGGATCGATTGATGTGATAATAAACATCGTTGACGCTACATGTCTCGAGCGCAGCCTGTATCTGACTACGCAATTGCTCGAAAGCTCAACGCCGGTAGTCATAGCGCTGAATATGATGGACGAGGCAAAACGGCGTGGTATTAAAATCAACGTTGAGCGTGTGTCGGCGACGCTCGGTGCGGCGGTAATACCAATTTCTGCTGTGTCTGACTCGGATTTTGATACGCTTATTAACACGGCGCTCGAAATGCGGCATAACAAATTTGCGCCTATACCACGCGGCAAGACATATTCAGAGACCGCGGCGGCGCGCTATGGGTTTATCGAGAAACGAGTAATGCCGAATGTGACAATTCCCAAAACAAAAACATTGACCGAACGGTTTGACCGAATTTTGCTGAATCGCTTATTTGCTCTGCCTGTTTTTGCTGTAATAATGGCGGTTGTTTTTGCACTCGTTTTCGGCAAAGTCGGTAATGCTCTTAAAGACTCGGCTTCATTTCTGATTTCGTGTATGGCAAACGCCGTGACCGGTCTGCTTCTGAAACTCGGAATGACCGAGGGCGGATTTGCACATTCGCTGATAAGAGACGGCATTTTCGGCGGCGTGGGGGAGGTGCTGTCCTTTCTGCCGCAGATATTACTGTTGTTCATGCTGATTTCACTGCTTGAGGCGAGCGGATATATGGCTCGGGCGGCTTTCATTACCGACCGCATTCTCGGCCACTTTTCGCTGACGGGCAAATCTGTCGTGCCGTTGCTTATGGGATTCGGGTGCAGTGTGCCGGCTATGATGTCGGCGCGAACGGTTGAGAGCCGCTCCCAACGCAGATTGACCGTTGCAATGATTCCTTTTATGTCTTGCAGCGCAAAGCTGCCTGTGTTCGTGGTGTTGTCATCGGCTGTTTTGGGAGGCAAATGGTTTGCTGCCGTTGGTTTTATGTATCTTCTTGGTGTGTTCTGTGCCATGTGTACGGGAGCTGTCGCAAGCTCGGTCGTGCTAAAAGGCGCGCATCGATGCTTCGTGCTGGAATTGCCGGAGTATCGTTTGCCGACAGCGCGCAATTTATGGTCAACATTAAAAGAAAAAGCGTCCCACTTTCTTACCAAAGCGGGAACGCTGATACTGATTTCAACTGTTGCGTTGTGGCTGATGCGCGAGACGGGTCTGCTTGCGAAAATCGGAACGGCAATATCACCGATATTTGCTCCGCTTGGATTCGGCAGTGCCGATATGTCGATTTCGGCGCTCAGTGGTTTTATTGCTAAGGAAATGGTCGTGTCGACCATGTCGATGTTGTCCGGCGGAAGCATACCGGCAGGAGAATTAACGACGGCGTCAATGCTGTCATTTTTGAGCTTTTGCCTTTTGTCGCCGCCGTGCGTCGCTTCTTGCGCAACTCTGTTCGGAGAAATGAAATCGGTCAAATTGTCACTCGGCGTGATAATTTATTATTTGCTGAATGCGTGGCTCGTGTCATTTCTGGTCTATCACCTTGCACTGCTGATACTGTGACCTTATATTAAAAATAAAATTTGCAAATAAACGGCGTACAAAGCAAAACCACCCATCTTATAAACACATGCACTTTAAGTGCTTCATAAAACGGGCGGTTTTTATTGTTATTTAACCCTAAATGCCGTCTGCAAATACCGGTCTGAAAAAATGAGCTTGCAAATACTGTGCCGAATATCATCCTTTTCGATTGGATTTATTGTACTTTGCAATCTCCTTGAATTTCTTTTTCTTTGCGGCAAGGTAGCTTTCCGCATCCTCGGAATAGGCACTTTCGGCGG
>USQH01000161.1 GCA_900556765.1 uncultured Oscillospiraceae bacterium | reverse complement strand
AACATTGTTTGGATATTGTTATGGTTCATTTGTGGTTGAATGGAGTAATGACACGCCTGTCCCACAAAATGCCGTGATGCTCGGTACCACAACGGCGGAGCAGACGTTTGTTTACCACGACGAACAAATTAGCTTGGATTCTCTCTGCACGCTTTATGAAAACCGCTTGGAAGATGTGTATCCCTGCAACATTGAACAAATATCCGATCAACCCATTCCCACGTTTTCTTATACGGCATCGGAAAAAAAGACGGCTTCTCCGGCAGTGCGAACCGCACGTCCGTTGGTATTGATTCCGGCGTTTCCTGGAACCAACTGCGAATATGACAGTACAAAGGCCTTTGAGCGTGCAGGCGCAAAGGTAGTAACAAAGGTATTTAAGAACTTAGATGCACAGGGAATCCGTGATTCAGTGGAAGTTTTTGAAAAAGCGATCAAAGAATCCCAGATCATCATGTTCCCAGGTGGATTCAGTGCCGGTGATGAACCAGATGGATCTGCAAAATTCTTTGCAACAGCCTTTCCTGAGTAGTTATTGAATATAAACTCTTTTGCCTTCGCTCCCATGGATCTTGCCTTATCGGGATTATTAAGCATATACTTTATTGCATTTGTCATAGCCGTTCTGTCATTAACGGGAACAAGCAAACCGTTTTCACCGTTTGCGATCAGGTCGGACGGACCGGTCGGACAATTGGTCGAAATGCACGGCAGACCGACTGCCATAGCCTCCATAAGAGCGTTCGGCATCCCTTCAAAGTCGGAGGATAAAACAAACAAATCCGCTTTTTGCAAATAATTTTCGATATCGGATACTCTGCCGCAAAGAGTTATATTCGATTCGGCGGAATACTCCTTTATCCGTGAAGTCAACTGACTCGCTACCTCATCGTCAAGCGTACCGCCGTAAAAGGACAGCTTGATATGCTTGTCCAGCAGATCGGCAACAGCATCAATAAGCAAAAGCTGATTTTTCTGCTTTACATATCTGCCGACCGAAATGATTTGATGCGGCTTATCCGATATATCAGCCGTCTTTTCAAAAAAAGCAGAAAAAACAGCATTAGGAACAGCAAACGATTTGTTCCTGATAAATGACGAAAAATACTTTTTCTGTTCATCATTTTGAACGAAAACGGCGTCGGAAAACCAGCACACCAAATTTCTTTTGAATCTGCCCAATCGAGTATCGGGCGAAGTGGCAGGATTGTTACGAACAGTCGCAATAAATTTTGTTTTAAGAAATCGCGTGGCTATAAACGCCGATTCCACAACAGAACCGAGCATGGGGATAACGAAATCGGGCTTAATTTCTTTGACCATTCGGCGTATCTGTTTTGTCTTGAATGTCTTTTTTGCAACAAATGAAATATTGCTTGGTTTTTTAGGCATCGGGTGGATTTTCACGAGCGGACTGATCGGATAATCGGTATCAAAAAAGCGATACTGTATCATATGAACATCGTGTCCCAACTCGGCAAGCGCACTTGCAAGAACAGTAATAGCTCGCTCTGCACCGCCGAAATTGCGCGCGTGAGTTATAAACAAAAATCTTCTTGATTCAAATTCATGTGCTGAACTCATTTTCAGACCAGTCTCTCCCACTCTGCACAAATTTTGTCGGCGCTCCATTTTTCTCGTATCTCGACCGCCCTTTCGGACATTTTCTCAGCCTCATCCGGATTATCGGCAATATACTTCATTGCGTTATACATTGCTTTACAGTCCCTAACCGGCACAAGAATACCGTTTTCTCCCGATTGTATCGCCATTGCGGCGCCGCCGGCCGGGCAATCTGTACACACGCTCGGTATTCCCAGTGCAAGCGCCTCAAGCATTGAATTGGATATTCCCTCAAAATCGGAGGTAGATATGTACATCGCAGCATCGCGAATGCGCTGCGGAATGTCGGTGACATAACCGCATAAAATGAATCTGTCCTCCAGCTTGCTTTCGGCAATATGATTCTCAAGCGATTTGCGCATAACACCTTCGCCGTAAAGATAAAACTTGTAATCAGGATACTCGGTTAAAAGCTTACTGACACAGGTAAACATCATCGGAAGATTTTTTTGTTGCACAAGACGACACACTGCTACAATCTTCTTTTCGCGCTCACCCTCAAACCTGTCAGGCAGGCCATCGGGTATTGGGTTTGGAATTATAACGCTGTTCTTTTGAATTTTATTTGAAAAATAGCCCTTTGCATACTCTGTCTGAAAAACCATGGTATCGCAGCGCGCATACAAAAAGCTCCTGAGCCAAGCCCAAAACGACTTTGGCTTCACATTGCTGTACGGATCGTTTCGCTCAGACGATATAACCTTTTTGCCTAAAAAAAGTGCGGCCGGAATACCGATGAAGCGGTCAAATGAAATAACCGTTTCCGATCCGTCGGAGCGCAGTGCGCGCCGAAGTGCAAAAACACGCTTAATCTGCTTCAGTACCTTGTTTTTATGGTAAACATTCAAATGAACGTGTTTAACCCCATCGTTTATTTCATAAAACACCTTGTCGTCAAGAAATGTGTAAATGGTGACCTCGTACCCCTTATCGTCAAAGTAATTGGCAATATAGGAAAGTACGCGCTCGGCACCGCCGCCGCCGAGCATCGGTATTATAAGGGAAATTTTTTTCTTCATTTCAGTTTTCACCTTTACCGGTCATTTCGTCAAGAATGGTTGCTGCTACCGTATCCCATGTAAAGCACTCTTTAATACGGGCGCGTG
>USQH01000160.1 GCA_900556765.1 uncultured Oscillospiraceae bacterium | reverse complement strand
AACTATAAATTTAATGTCTGAAATAAAACGGTATTTACCGGTAAGGTGCCGAATGACACTTTTTGCTTTTCTTATGTCTATCAGTGCGAGTGGTTGGAACCCGATGAAGGAAAATCGTGCGTTAACTCCGCTGATTTCTTGAATACCTGCGATGATCTTATAAAACTTTTTAAAGCGGAAAGGACATACAAATATGGAGTGTATTTAAAGGCAAACTAGGGTTATTGCTTCGCCGCCGGAACCTAACTGAAAATAAACGGTCAATTCTATGACTGGAAACGCAGCCCCAATGATTCGGAAATTGCTTATCCCAATATGTATGACGAATACAATGTGGATTTGTACCGATCTGACCATGTCCCCGACAACATCGGTAACGACAACCGATTACACGATCATCAAGGACTCAAACGGATCTTGGACACAAAACAGCGATAAAACAATCACTTTCCGTGTAAACGGAATTTTTAACAAGTTCACAGGCTAAAGGTTGACGACACACTGATTGACGCGCAGGATTATAATGCTGTTTCAGGATCTGCTAGGATAGCATTAAAAACAGATTACCTTAAGATTCTTTCTGTTGGCACACACAAGCTCATTGTAGTCTATGCCGACGGCGAGTGCAGCGCAAATTTCAAAATTAAAACGGCGCAGGAGTTTGGTCAAAGTAACAAGCCATTCGATTCGGATACTGTGGCAAGTCTCCGGAAACAGGCGGCAGCAGCAACCTTGTGTTGTGGATTTTTCTGCTTTTTGCCGATGGGTGGTGTATCGACTGACGTAACGGTTAAACTTAAAATGAAAAAGTCACATTAAACAACAAAAAATGCATAACTATAAACAGCGACTATCTAAAACGATAGTCGCTGTTTTTTTACTGCAAACCATACAGTATGTTTAATTTATTGAAGAAATAATTAAAACTCTTGAAAAGGCGCATAACAAACATTTGTTCTGTGTTATATAAGTTAATTTGCTTTGATAATGGAGTTTACAACTGAATACATAAAAATACGAACCGATAAACAGCAGTACAAAGACTGAAGTATGCTAATGAAAATGCCGCTGCCTGCATAGGTTGCATTAATCTTTTGGTATTTTTTACTTAACGATTTTTTTCGTAATTAAATTACCCGTTGTTGCAAAAAAATCATAAATATTTTCTTGTGCTACCAGTTCTTTTTTTCTTTTGAACAGTCGGAATTTTTCTTGCGTTCTTCAACCATCTGTACAAACCATTCCACCATTTTCGGGTCATAATGAGAGAAGAAGGAGCTTGCGTTTTTATCAAGCGTCGCAATTTCTGCCATATCCTCGTCTGTCAGTTCAAAATCAAACACATTCAAATTTTCTTCCATGCGCTCAATATGTGTAGACTTAGGAATAACAACAATACCCCTCTGCAAATGCCAGCGAAGAATAACCTGCGCTACGGTTTTGCCGTGTTTTTCGGCGATTGTTTTAAGCTTGGGCAAATCGAACATACCGCCTCTGCCTTCGCCGAACGGTGCCCACGCCTCTAATTGCAAACCGTATTTTTCATTCCACTCTTTGGCGGCAGTCTGCTGATTGTGGGGATGGATTTCAATTTGATTTACCATCGGCTTTATTCTTGAAAAAGAAGCTATATCTATCATACGGTCGGGATAGAAGTTTGAAATACCGATAGCACGCAGCTTGCCTTCATCGTAAAGTTCTTCCAAGGCTCTCCATGCTCCGTAATAATCACCAAAAGGCTGATGCAAAAGCATAAGGTCAATATAATCGGTTTTGAGCTTTCTCATAGAGTCGAGTACGCTCTTTTTACATTCCTCATATCCGTAGTGTTCAATCCAAACCTTTGATGTCAAGAAGATTTCTTCCCTCGGCACACCCGATTTTTGTATAGCAGAGCCGACTTCTTCCTCGTTAAAATAAGACTGTGCTGTGTCAAAGGCGCGGTAGCCGACTTTGAGCGCGTCAAGCACACATCGTTCACATTCGTCTTTTGTAACCTGATAAACGCCGTAGCCGAGCTGCGGCATTTTTACTCCGTTTGATAAAACCACATACATCATAATAAAACTTCCTTTCTGAATCTATTTTATTTTAGAGTATTCTTCATCGGTTACCGATTCCAACCATTCTGTTTCAGTGTTTTCTCCAGGAACTTCTATTGCCAAATGCGAAAACCAACTATCCTTTGCGGCACCGTGCCAATGCTTGACGCCGGGTGCTATATTAACTACATCACCGGGCAATAGGATTTGTGCTTCCTTGCCCCATTCCTGATAATATCCCTTACCTGCAACGCAGATAAGCATTTGTCCGCCGTCTTTGTCCGCTTTGTGAATATGCCAGTTGTTTCGGCAGGCGGGCTCAAATGTAACATTGAAAATACCGACTTGATTTTTTGACAGCGGCGCCAAATAGCTCTGCCCGATAAAATATTTTGAAAAAGCAGCGTTAGGCTCACCTATCGGGAATATCATCCGACTTTCGTGTTTATGCTTTTCACTTTCGTCGCAAGGCTCATTCCAAATCTCTTTTGCCATTCTAAATGCAGCCCATGCTTTCGGCCAGCCTGCATAAAAAGCGGCGTGAGTTAAAATTTCTGCAATTTCTGCTTTTGTAATACCGTTTTCTTTTGCTGTTTTCAGGTGATGCTCAAAGGAACTGTCACAAAGTCCCTGTGCCATTAAAGCGGTAACCGTAATAAGCGAACGGTCACGGGCTGAAAGCTCGGCTTCTCTTGACCACACCTCGCCGAAAAGA
>USQH01000159.1 GCA_900556765.1 uncultured Oscillospiraceae bacterium | reverse complement strand
CATTATTTTCTGCTCCTTTCTAACACTTTCCATATCACATAACACATTCGAAATCCGGTAGGTCGGCTCCGCCGGCGCAAGAGTTCAAATCTCTTCATCTCCGCCATAAAAGGAACATAAAAAAGATATGTTCCGCGAAAACCCCGATTTTAACAAGGTTCCCATAAAGACACCTTTGTTAATCGGTGTAGCCAACGGACAGGTGATGCGTATGTGTTGCCTGTCCGTTGGCTTTTTCGTTATAATCCGGCTGTATTGCCGATATAACGGAAATAAATATCAATTTGCTGTTCGGTGTTTTGCTTGAACCGTTCACGCCGCTCGTGAATAACTATCTTTGAAACGAAGGTGTGCAGGATTTCGGGTGCAAGCTCGGTTATGCGCGTATACTTTTTAGCGAGACCTATGAACTTATCCACATCACTTGCTGCCTGCTGCAAATTTTGAATTTGCTTTTCCAGCTCCGGCAGCTTGGCGTCTACGCTCTTTTGCTCATCCGTATAGCCGCAGGACAGCATACGGAACTGCTCGTTGTTTATCCTGCCGAGGACATTGTCCTCATACAGCCGCTTGAACAATGCATTAAGCTCCGCCGTTCTTTTAGACAATCTTTCATATTCACGCTGCTTGGCGTTAAGCTCCCGTCGGTTTTCCGTGGAGCTTTTTTGGTTGATGAATTCCGCAAACTGCCGTTCCTTTGTTCTTGCCGTGTAAGTAATACGGCGCAGTTCCTCCAAGAGAATCTCATCCAGTACCACCTCACGGATTCTGTGCGGCGTGCATTTTTCTTTCGCATTATTGCGGTAATGAGAGCAGTTAAAGGAATAGCTTTTCGGATCATCCGCACGCTTGTGATTAAAATATAATTTTGAGCCGCAGTCGGCACAGAACAGAAGACCGGAATACTTGCTTGTTTCACCTATGCTTGTCGGTCGGCGTTTACCCTGACGCAGCTTTTGCACGGTTTCCCAAGTTTGCATATCAATTATCGGTTCGTGCGTATGTTCAAAACGGACATGCTCGGACGGATCACGCTTCATCTTACGCTTGTCTTTGTATGATGGCACGGTAAACCGACAGTTTACCGTGTTGCCGATATAATCCTCTCTCGAAAGGATATCCGCAACCGTCTTTGCGTTCCAGTCATACGGTCTGTCAGTATCAAGTGCTGTAACCGCTGTTCCGGATTTGCGGTATTCATACATTACGGGTGTCAGTATCTGCATTTCTTTCAGCCTGTTTGCGATCATCGTCGGACCGAGCCCCGCAACGCACATGGAAAAGATTTTTTGAACCACCGGCGCCGTTTCCTCATCCACAATAATATGATTTTTATTGTTCGGGTCCTTAACATAGCCGTAAGGCGGTCTTGAACCGATGCGTTCACCTTTTTCCGCCTTTGCCCGTTTTACGGCGCGGATCTTTTTGCTTGTATCCCTCGCAAACCATTCGTTGAATAAATTTTTGAATGGGGCAAACTCATTTCCGTCCGTATACATTGAATCGAAATTATCATTGACGGCGATATATCTCACATTGTTTTTCGGAAAGTATATTTCGGTATATGAACCCACTTCGATATAATTTCTTCCAAGTCTGGACAGATCCTTTGTTATGATGACTCCGATTTTTCCGTCCTCAATCAGATCGAGCATACAGCGAAAGGCAGGTCTTTCAAAATTCACTCCGCTGTAACCGTCGTCCGCAAACACCTGTGTGTTTTCAAAGCCGTTTTCTTTTGCGTATTTTTCAAGGATCATTTTTTGAGACGAGATTTGTCAAGGTATGTTTTTGTAAAGGAGTGTGCAATTCGCATTGACAAGCAGCCTTCATCGACTGGATGCGGGGCAGCCTCTTCGGACAGGTGGCCGGAATGGCGATACTCCCTTCGACACTTCTCGGCATCTTGCCGGTGGGCTGCGTTCTTCATATGCATGGCACTCTGTCGGCAGAGACGTTCCTGACGGTTATCGTTCTGTCCTTCGGCGTTATGCAGCCGCTGATCACCGCCTTTTCCTACACCGATGACATCGCCCAGGTCAAGACCATCGTGGACGAGATAGCGGAGGTGCTGTCCGGCGAGGATATGCAGCGTCCAAGGACGGTGGAAAGGCTGCCGGCCGACAACGCCATCGAGCTAAAAAATGTCCGCTTTGCCTATCACGACAAGGAGGTGCTGCACGAAATCAATCTGCACATTGCCCCGAGGACGGTCAATGCCCTTGTAGGCTCCTCCGGCAGCGGCAAGTCCACCATCGCCCGGCTTATTGCCTCCCTGTGGGATGTAAAGGACGGCACAATTAAGCTGGGCGGCGTGGACATCCGTACACTTCCGCTGGCGGAGTGCACGAAGCGCATCGCCTATGTGTCGCAGGATAATTACCTTTTTTGACCTTTCGGTTATAGACAACATCCGCATGGGCAGAAAGGGTGCGACCGATGCGGAGGTCATTGACGCCGCGAAGAAATGCGGCTGCCACGAGTTCATAATGGGGCTGGAGAACGGCTATCAGACCGTATGCGGCGCATCCGGCGGACACCTCTCCGGCGGCGAACGGCAGCGCATCTCCATTGCCCGGGCCGTGCTGAAGGACGCGCCAATCGTCATTCTGGACGAGGCCACTGCCAATGTTGACCCCGAAAATGAAAAGGAGCTGATGGAGGCCGTTGCGGAATTGACCCACGATAAGACGGTCATCATGATTGCTCACCGGCTGAAAACTGTGCGCCATGCCGACCAAATTTTTGTTGTCGATCACGGTGAGATCGTTCAGCAGGGCACCCATGACGAGCT
>USQH01000158.1 GCA_900556765.1 uncultured Oscillospiraceae bacterium | reverse complement strand
CACACAAGATAAAAGCCTTACGAATATGCTTGAAAGAGCGTCGCTTAATTTTGTATTGGGAGTTTATGACACCGACACAAACACGCTTTATTACTATGAGTTAGACACATAATTTCAGCGTTCAAAAAGGTTGGGAGAATATGCTTATAAAAATCGGTGATTTTGAATTTACCGAGGTATGGGATTGGTCGGAAAAAGTGTATCGCCTTATTGAAAGCAGTTGAGTAAAAACAAAGGCTGACGAGAAATCGTCAGCCTTTTGTGTGTAATATTCGGTAATTATTCAGCCTTTTACTGCATATGATTTTCAAGGTGATTTTTCAATGCGGCAAAGGTTTCGTCGCTGATAATGTGTTCCATTTTGCAGGCATCTGCGGCGGCAGTTTCGGGATTAACTCCGAGCATAACAAAGAGCTTTGAAAGAACGGTGTGTCTTTCATATGTTTTTTCTGCAATTTCCCTGCCGAGGTCGGTGAGAATAAGCGAGCCGTCATCGCCGACTTTAAGATAACCGCCCTCTTTGAGAAGACCAACGGCACGGCTGACGCTCGGCTTTGAATATCCCATATATTCGCCTACATCTATTGAGCGAACTGTGCTGATTTTTTTGGACAGAACGTATATGGTTTCAAGGTACATTTCGCCCGATTCCTGTAAACGCATCGTATAAGCCTCCTTAACGGAATTTATATAAATAAATATAACACAGTCTATCAAATATTTCAAGCCGTTAGTATTTTCAATCCAAACTGAATTAATGGAGAATATTAAAAAATGCACAACCGACCGCAGATTATTTCTGAGGTCGGTTGCGTGTATTATGTTGGCTGCAGTTTATGTTTGGTTATTCCTCGTTGGCTTTTGATTCGTCAATGATTTTTTGCGCGATGTTAGCCGGAACGTCCTCATATCGCTCAAATGTCAGCGTAAAGGAGGCTCTGCCTTGCGTAATTGAGCGCATAGCTGTTGAAAAATCAGCCATTTCGGCAATTGGCACCTCGGCGACTACCTCTGACCGCTGTTTTTCGGTCGGATTCATTCCGAGTACGCGACCACGGCGCTTATTTATGTCGCCGATAACGTCGCCCATGCAGTCGTCCGGAACGGTCACGCGCAGCGTGCCGATCGGCTCGAGCAGTACCGGTCCGGCTTGCGGCAGACCGGCTTTGTATGCCAGCGACGCCGCCGTTTTAAACGACATTTCTGATGAGTCAACCGGATGATAAGAACCGTCGACCAATGTTGCTTTGAGTCCTACTACCGGGTATCCTGCCAAAACGCCCTTTTGTGCGCTTTCACGGATTCCTTTTTCAACGGCGGGGAAGAAGTTCTTCGGAACGGAGCCTCCGAACACTTTTTCCTCAAATATGATATCTGTACCGTCGCAGGGTTCAAATTCCATCCAAACGTCGCCGAACTGTCCGTGACCGCCTGATTGCTTTTTATGCTTGCCCTGCACCTTGACTTTTTTGCGAATGGCTTCGCGGTAAGCGATTTTGGGCGCTTTCAAATCAATCTCGGTCATAAATTTGTTTTTCAGTCTTGCCGCGATAACATCAAGCTGCTGCTCGCCGAGTCCGGAAAGTATCTGTTCTCCCGTTTCCTTGTTGAGCATATATGTGATGGTGGGATCCTCCTCCATCAGTCTTGCAAATCCGGCGGCTATTTTTTCTTCATCACCTTTTTTAACGGCGTAAACGGCCATTGACAGCACCGGGGAGGGGAATACGGCGGGTTTAAGGGTCATGCATTTGTCGGCGGCACAGAGTGTGTCGCCTGTAACAACCCCGCCGAGCTTTGCCGCAGCGCCGATGTCACCTGCACATACAGCGTCAGTGTCAATCTGTTTTGCGCCTTTCAGCGTCAGAACTTTTCCGATGCGGACTTCTTCGCCTGTGCGAGCGTTTATCAACTTAGCCGACGGCGATACTTTTCCCGACACGACCTTAAATACTGACATTTTGCCGACAAATGGGTCTGCAACTGTCTTAAACACTATTGCGGCGGCAGGTCCGTCGACAGAACACGGCAACACCTTTTCCTCGCCGTTTGCGTCAACCGCTGTTTCGCTGCGTTCGTCAGCAGTCGGCAAAACCTGCATCATTGCACGCAGTGAAAGGCTTACGCCCTGACCGTCTTGACCTGCTCCCGCAAATACGGGATGCAGATCGCCCGAAAGCATACCGGCTTTCAGTCCTTTGATAATGTCGTCAGGTGTCAACTGCTCACCGCTGAAGTATTTGTCCATCAGCTCTTCGTCCTGCGAAGCGATTTCTTCGTAAAGCAGATCGAACATATGGTTTACATCGGCGTTATCCGGCACATCAATTGCCGTTTCTTTCAGACCGTCATATTTGAATGCTGTGCGATTGATAAGGTTAACGTATCCCACCAGCTGATCGCCATCGTAGCTCGGGACGACGACAGGGCATATTTTGGAGCCGTATTTTCCGACCAACTGTGACATGATTTTATAAAAATGGGCGTGTGATGAATCGAGCTTACCGATAAAGAAAGCACGGGGTATCTTGTTTTCCGTCGCAAGGTCATAGGCAATCTCGCAGCCCGTCAACCCCCCGCCTTTTACAGCGACGTCCTTTCCTACTTTTCTCCCCAGCAGATATTCCGTTGCTTCAATAGCTTTTTCCTGTCCCGGAACATCTAGCTTTCTAGGTTTTGCGCCCGTAGCAATGATAATTTCATCTTCTGTCAGCTCAGCCAGAGTTGTAATTTCACAGTTGTATTCCACTTTAATCGGCAGGCTTTCTATTTCTTGTTGAATCCATCTTATGAATTCTTTATCTT
>USQH01000157.1 GCA_900556765.1 uncultured Oscillospiraceae bacterium | reverse complement strand
GTAGCCTATATGTGGTGTTTAAAGCGCTCAGATATCACAATATTTATCTTTTACGACAGTCTCACATAAACGCTTAAGTGAAAGAGCCGCCGACTTTTTCTTCTATACTTTTTCTTCTATATAATATAATGTAAGAAAAATCATTTATTTATCGGTTTATCATTTATGCGCCAAGCGCGAAACCATAGTGCATGTAAAGCGTCAGTAGGATAACCAGACAAACCGTAAGCGCAACTATAATGACTGTAAGTGATACATTGACCGACACTAAATTAGTGTGTCTTGTCTGTCGAGTGCCGGGTCTCGGTTGTCCCTGACTGCGGCGGGTATCGGCACGAACATTCGGACGGGCAGCACCAAACACGCGCGTTCCCGACAGATCTGAGTTGCCGTACTGCTCCTGCCCTCTGCGTCTGTCCGAAAAATAAGCGCTGTCGCTGTTTGAATATGCGTTTTCAAAGCCATCATTATTTCGTGCCATCGGCGCACCTCCGCTTTTCGTCATAATACCGCGGCAAAACCGCGATGTAAATGATATCACAAGCCGCGTCTTCTGTCAACCGCCGCTTAAGCGGTCATCATTTTTGCGTGCACGCAGTGTCATCGTTTGTTATATTTATTACAAAATTGACATCAAATTATGTGCAAAATTCACGTTCGGACAGTTTACTTTATAAATTTCGTATGCTATAATCATAGTTCGGAACAAAGATTGATTATCTTCAATTATGCATATCTATTTTAGCATTGCGAAGGGAGTAATACGAATTGTCTGACTATTATCAAAATCAGAATTACAGGCCCCGTTCGAGTTTTCAAAACGTATCACGCAGCGGTAATCACAGATATCAGGATAAACTGTCGTTTTTGTGGTTTTGGCCGGCAACAATACTCTATATGGAACTCGTCATGCGAATGTTCATATATACAAACGGATTTTTCAGTATCGGCTTACTTTACATAACGCTGTTTTCGCTTGTTACCGGACTGATCCTGACCGCAGTATCCACATTCGGCAAGCGCAAGGTAAATCAGCGCATTACTATAGGACTGCTGGCAGCAATATTTGTTTTATTCGGATATCATTATGTATGCCATTTGCAGTTTCACGTATTTTTCACTCTGTCGACACTTGACGCCGACACAGTCGGCAATGTAACAGAATTTTGGAAAGAGGCGCTGACAGCAATATTCAAAAGTCTTCCTGCATTGATCCTGCTCGCGGTTCCTCTTGTGTTTTTCTCTGTTTGGGGCAAGAAGATCATGCCTCCCAAGCGTACATTTACGAGCTATAAAATTATATCTGTACTGTTTGCTATCATTGTTCACTTGCTGTGCTTCCTTATAATCATGCTGCACAGGGGCGCTTACTCGGACAACTACTATTACACCTCCGCACTATCTCCGAACGAGACGGTCAACCGTTTCGGCATCATCGTTACTGCACGCATGGATGTAAAGCAGCTTATATTCGGCGCACCCGAAGCTACTGCGGAGCATCCTACCGACGACGATGTTTTAAATGACGTCAGTTCCGAGCCGGAAAAAGTGTATAAAGACAACGTGATGGATATAGATTTTGACTCGCTTATTGAAAACACGTCCAGCGACACGATCAAGGATATGCACAAGTATTTCAAGAGCGTCAAGCCCACCAAGCAAAACGAATACACCGGCATGTTTAAGGGCAAAAACCTTATATCCCTGACGCTTGAAGGATTCTGTCCCGAATTTATTTCGCCGGAGCTTACTCCAACGCTGTATAAGATGATGAACGAAGGCTTCGTTTTTGAGAACTACTACGATTCACTATGGGGAGGCAGCACTGCGACCGGCGAATACGCAAACATGACCGGTAACTTCTACAACTCAGCAAGCTGTCTTAAAATGAGCGGCAGCACATATCAGCCGTTTGCTTTCGGCAACCAGTTTAAGAAAATCGGCTACAACACCTACGCCTATCACAACAACACCTACACATATTACAGCCGCGACAAGTCGCATCCTAATTTCGGATACAATTACAAGGCTATCAACAACGGACTGACCGGACTCAAGAGCTGCTGGCCTCGTTCAGATCTGGAAATGGCAACCTGCTCCATAAATGTTGATGACTGGATCAGCAACACGCCGTTCCACGTCTACTATATGACGGTAAGCGGCCACTGCAACTACTCTTGGAACGGTAACTCGATGTCTTCCAAGCACCGCGACATTACCGCAAATATGGATCACAGCGAAAACATAAAGGCATACATTGCCTGCAACTACGAAGTTGAGCTGATGTTAACCGAGCTTGTCAACCAGCTCAGCGCGCGCGGCATTCTCGATGACACTGTGTTTGTTATGACCGCCGACCACTACCCCTATGCACTCGAGGACGGCGAACTTGCCGAGCTGTACGGATTGCCGGAAAGCGGAATTCGCGACAACTTCGACCTCTATCGCAACGGACTCATCATTTGGTCGTCGTCGATGGAGCATCCCGTTAAGGTAACCAAGCCCTGCTCCGCCATCGACATCGTACCAACGGTATCCAACCTGTTCGGGCTTGAATACGATTCGCGCCTGTTGATGGGCAGTGACATCCTCTCCGACAGCGACGGTCTGGTCATACTCAACTGCCTGACCAGCGGATCCTGGAACTGGATAACCGACAAGGGCAGCTACTCCACATGGAACAAAAAGTTTACCCTCAACTCCGAATACGAGGGCAAATACACCCAAGAGCAGATTGACAGCTATGTCGAATATATAAATAAGGTAGTAAATGCAAAGCACGTTTATTCGCTGAAGATACTGGACAAGGATTATTACAAATATGTTTTTCC
>USQH01000156.1 GCA_900556765.1 uncultured Oscillospiraceae bacterium | reverse complement strand
AATGACATTGCTTCTCGGGTCGTAATGATCGGTAAGTTCACCCGATACACGTTCGATGCGAACATTATCCACGCCGTTTTGACGCAGTACCTCGCGAGCGGCATCGGCACCGGTCAATCCTCGTGAATTGCTGACCTTGCTGTATACCGAAAAGGTGTGCTTTACCTTGAACTGTGCGTAAAGCGCGAGAAGAAGTCCCGGAAGCATAAACCAAAGATAATCAAAATACATTGTTATTCTCCTAATACGGTGCCCTTTTCAATAGAGCGTCCTTTTAACAGATCGGCGGCAGGCATACGTTTTGATCCCTCAAGCTGAACATCTGTAAATTCCAATCCGTTGCCGTCGCCGAATGCAACAACAAGCGACTTGTCGGAGCAAACGACCTCACCGGCGGCACCTTTGACCGAGCCGACCTTTTCAGCGGCAAATACTTTCATTCCCCTGCCGCTAATTATAGTATAAGCAACAGGCCACGGATTAAAACCTCGGATGCAATTAAATGCCGCTTCGGCGCTGACGGAAAAGTCGATCTGCGCCATATCCTTGGTAATAATCTTTGCGTAATTGGACAGTGAATCATCCTGCTTAATCGGAGTCACAATACCCTGCTCCAGCTTTTCAAGTGTTTTGACGATAAGTTCCGCACCCATCGGCGCAAGTCGATCAAACAGCTCCCCGGAAGTCTCGTTTTCGCCGATATCTGTTGACATAACATCAAGTATATCGCCCGTATCCAATCCCTCGTCCATCTGCATCGTCGTAACGCCGGTGCGCTTTTCGCCGTCGATTACCGCCCACTGAATGGGTGCGGCGCCGCGATATTTCGGCAACAGCGAGCCGTGTACATTAACAAAGCCAAGGCGCGGTATAGCCAGCATTTCGGGCGGAATTATTTTCCCGAACGCGACCACGACAACGCAGTCGGGCGCAATGTTTCTGACGATAGATACGGCGTCGTCGGTGCGTACCGAGCGAGGTTGATAAACCGTGATGCCGTGCTTTTCGGCGCACACCTTTACAGGCGACGGCGTGAGCACCTGCTTTCTTCCGACAGGCTTATCCGGCTGTGTGAAAACAGCCGCTATTTCATGCCCTGCATCGATAAGCGACTCAAGGCACGGCACGGCAAAATCGGGCGTGCCCATAAAAATCAGTTTCATCTTTAATCTCCCTCATAAGGACGAATGACCTTTGTTGTAAACAATATTCCATCGAGGTGATCTATCTCATGGCAAAGAGCGCGCGCTTTCAGGCCCTCACCCTTCACGCGGAATTTATTTCCGTGGCGGTCATATGCCTCCACCACCACCGACATCGGACGGCGTGTAATTCCCCATTCGTTCGGACATGAAAGGCAGCCCTCGCACTCCTCCTGATTGCCGGACTGACCGATCACTTTTGGATTTACAAGTTCCACCAGACCGTCGCCGGCGTCAACTATGCACACGCGGCGCAAAATGCCGACCTGCACGGCTGCAAGACCGCAGCCGTCGGCGCGGCGCATAGTCTCCGCCATATCGTCAAGCAAAATGCCCAGCTTTTCATCAAACTTTTCAACCGGACGGCTAATCTTGTTAAGCAACGGATCGCCCATCTTTACAATATTTCTGATTGCCATAAAAAGCACCTCATTAGTTTACATAATATTATCCGGATTCATGTCCGCATACGCCGAAACATTCTTGTTTCTGCGGTCGCGGCCGAAATCGCACAGTGCCGATGAGATAAGCTCTCTGAAATCGGCAGTGTTTTTTGTTTTTATTATTATCCTGTAACGGTATTTTCCGCCTACCCGCGGGACAGAAGCCGCCGACGGTCCGAGAATTATCATTTTTACCGACGGGAAAGTACACTGATTCAAATCGCGTATGCGGCTGAAAAAAGCGGTGGCTGACGCTTTGACCTGTTCCTTATCCTCGCCGACGAAACCGATCAGACAAAGGTCACAGTAAGGCGGATAGATCATGATTTTGCGCGTCATGATCTCCTGCTCGTAAAATTTATCAAAATCCTGCTGTGCCGCAAGCTGAATAACAGGACTGTCGGGTGTTACCGTCTGCACAAGTGCCGTACCGGGGCTGTCCCCTCTGCCGGAGCGGCCGACCACCTGCGTAAGCAGAGAAAAGGCCCGCTCATAACAGCGGTAATCATCGGAGTACAGAAGCCCGTCCGCGCCGAGAACGCCGACCAGCGTTACATTGCTGAAATCCAGTCCTTTTGCAACCATTTGAGTGCCTAGCATGATATCGTATTTGCCGTCGCCGAAATCGGTCAGCATCCGCTCGAATGACGAGCGCGCGACCGTGCTGTCGGCGTCGACTCTCAATATCCGTGCGTCAGGCAGGTACATTTTCAGTTCCTGTTCGACGCGCTGTGTGCCGGCGCCCGAATAACGAACGTGCTCGTTACCGCAGTTGGCGCATTTCTCGGTATATGGCTGTGAATAGCCGCAATAATGGCACATCAGACGATTGTTCGCCGAGTGATAAGTCAGCGAAATACTGCAATTCGGACAGCTCACGACCTCACCGCAGCCGCCGCACGACACAAATGTATTATGCCCGCGTCGGTTAAGCAGCAGTATTGACTGCTTATGCTCATCGATATTTTCCTGTAAACATTCAATAAGGCGGCGGCTGAGCATTGACGCGTTGCCCGACTGCATTTCGGCGTTCATATCGACCGTCTCCACCGATGGTAAATGCGCGTTGCCGTATCGTTTGGTGAGTTTACATAATTCATAGCGTCCACTGACCGCTGCCGTATATGTTTCTATCGACGGTGTTGCAGAGGCAAGCAGCAGCAACGCCTTATTATGAGCGCAGCGGAAACGCGCCGCGTCACGCGCGTGATATC
>USQH01000155.1 GCA_900556765.1 uncultured Oscillospiraceae bacterium | reverse complement strand
TCGCCGTCAAGTGAATGGACAAGTCCGTCGTCGCCGAGATCGTTTGCGCTGTACCTAACGGCGCGCAGTATGTGATCCCACACCGTGCCGCTCTCCTCCGAAAGCAGGAACTTAACCTGCTCATCGAGTATTGATTGGTCACCGGTCTCTTTTATGTAGGCGTTGACCGTCGGTGCAATCCAAGTCATGCCGTCGGAATAAACGTGGTGGTCAAGCGGCAGCCAACCGCGAACGCAGCGGCCGTCGGGATACTCATATTCAAGCGTTTCGAGTATTTTTTCCTTGCCAAGCTCGCTGTTGAACGCGCATATTGCCCATGCGTCCTGCAACTGGTCACGGAATCCCTTGCCGGTGTCACGTCCGGCTTCGGCGCACAACTGAACCTGCTGCTTAATCCACACATTGGTGAAGTTGTTTATCTTGTCGTCGGGGGTTTTGACCGATATCGAACTGAGCATATTTGCTTTTTCGGCGATCAGATCATTGTAATCATGCTCGATTTTTCCGTCGGCAAACAGCTTTTTTGAGATGGCTTTCGCGCTGTCCATCCCGTCGGCGCAGCCGATAAGTACGTTCAGTGTGTCGCATTTACCGGCGGCAAGCTCAAATTCATGCTCCAGCACACCTGTCATCTGCTCGCAGGCGGATAGGCTGTCGGTGCATTTGCCGTCCATAACGATTTTCGGGCAATTGATCGCTCCGAATGCTCCGAATACGGCTTTTTTAGAGGTGTCAAAGCCGATCGGACGCTTGTCGGACGAAATAAAGCCGTTAAACCATTTGTGCGGGCGTTCCATGGCCTCGTTCATACAAAGCACGACATTGTCGTCGCGGTCAAAATGGCCGTGAACGTAGGAATTGTAGTCGGAGTAGCGCTGATATCCCTCCAAAAGAAAATCGGCAAGCGAGAAAACTTTGAACTTAATAGTTTTGTCGCTCTTGTTTTCAAAGCTGAGAGTCCATATTTCGCACGGATCCTCACTGTTTACGAATACGCGAGCCGATACTTTCAGCCCGAAGCATTCGGATGAAATGACCGAGTAACCCAGTCCGTGAACACAGCTGTAGTTTTCGACCGGCGTACACATCGGATAGTATCCGGGGTTGAATACTTCGCCGGTTTCCTCATTGCGAATGTAAAAATAGCGGTTGCCGTCACGGATTACCGACGTGCGGCTGGCGTGCTCGGTGCTGATGTAGGCGAGTGTACGTCCGCCGTATGCGCCGACACCTCCGCCTAGATTGTTTACGCCCGACAGCAGCTTCGCGTTCCACATATAGTTTAGCAGCGGACGCTTCAGGTTGTAGTCGTGTATTTTATATTCCTTGCCGTTGCTGATAAATTCGCCGAATTTACTCATTTTGTCTGCTCCTTATGAACGTAATGAAGCGCCGAGCTTTTCAATTTCGGCGATTATCTTTGAAACGACCTTGTCGCTTTGCTTGTCATTAAGCGTGCCGCTGTCGGAACGCAGGGTGAGTGAATAGGCAACGCTCTTTTTGCCTGCCTCGATCTGCTCGCCGGTGTAAACGTCAAACAGCTCGACCTTTTCCAACAGACTGCCTGCGGCGGCAGTGATCGCCTTTTTCAGAGACAAAACGGGCAATGCTCTGTCGCAAATAATAGCAAGGTCGCGTGTTACCGACGGATAGCGCGGCAGAGTGTGGTAAGTTTTTTCCTCCGCACGGGCGGCGTATGCCGTTTCATAGTCGATCATCGCAACATACACTTCGGTGTCAATACCGTAGTTGGAACAGACGGTCGGATGTATCTGACCGATAACGCCGAGCTTTTTGCCGTCAATAGTCAGCAAAGCCGTTCTGCCGGGATGGAAAGCGTACTCGTCGCGGGTCGCCTCGACATCGTAACCGGTAATATTCAGCTTACGCAGAGTTTCCTCAACAGCACCTTTAATATCGTAAAAGTCGACATTGCCGTATGCACCGACGGTCAGATTTTTGCGTTCCGTCGGAAGTTCGTCGGCACCGTTGGGAATATACTCGGTCGCGATCTCGAACAGTTTTGCTTCGCTGTTGCGGTTTTTATAGTTGAGGGACAGTATTTCCATCATTGACGGCAGAGTGGTGTTTCGCATGAGCGAGGTGTCCTCGCCGAGCGGATTCATTATCTTAATGGAATTTCTGATCTCGCCCTCTGGCATATTGATCATATCGTATTCCTTCGGGCTGATATACGAATATGTGTTGATCTGTGAGTAACCGAGTGCGAGCATACAGTCGTTCATCGAACGTTCGAATTTCTGCTTGTCGGTCAGCTTGCCGTTGGCACAGCCGCGAATACCCGTATCGGATATTTCGTTGTAGCCGTATATACGGGCAATCTCCTCGGCGATGTCGGCCTTGTGTTCAATATCGACGCGGTAGTATGGGACGGTAATAATGTCGCCGTCAACGGTGAAGCCGAGACGCTCAAGAATGCTGACCATCTGCTCCTTGGAAATATCCGTGCCGAGAAATTTATTAGTCCATTCAGGCTCGAATTTGACTGTTTTCGGCTGCTTTTCATAATCGCCTTCGTCAATATATCCGCCTACAACCTCGCCGGCGCCGAGCATTTCGATCAGCTCACAGGCGCGGTCAAGCGCGTATTCGCACAGCTTTGCCGGCAGGCCTTTTTCATAACGCGCGGATGCGTCGGTACGCATACCGAGGGCTTTTGCAGTTGTTCTGACCGATGCACCGTCAAAGCAGGCAGACTCGAACACAATCGTGTTTGTGTCGTCCATAATACCGCTGAATTCGCCGCCCATGACGCCTGCAACAGCAATCGGCTTATCTTCGTCGGCGATGACCATCATTTTTTCGGTCAGCTCGCGCTCAACTCCGTCAAGCGTAGTGATCTTTTCACCGCTTTTCGCCTGGCGAACACGGATAACGCCGTCGTCGACCAGTTTGTAGTCAAATGCGTGCATAGGCTGACCGTATTCGAGCATAACGTAGTTAGTAATATCTACGATGTTGTTTATCGGGCGAACGCCGCTTG
>USQH01000154.1 GCA_900556765.1 uncultured Oscillospiraceae bacterium | reverse complement strand
AGGGCGACAAGCTGTCAATAGCGGCGGCGTGTTTTTCCATCTACGCCTATCAAGCTCTCAAGAAACAGCTTGACGGCATTGCAGAGCTGCGCTTTATTTTTACCTCGCCGACTTTTCTTCAGGAGAAAGCGCCAAAGGCCAAGCGCGAATTCTATATACCGCGACTAAGCCGGGAACGTTCTCTTTACGGCACGGAGTTCGAGGTCAAGCTACGTAACGAGTTGACACAAAAGGCGATTGCTCGCGAATGTGCCGATTGGATTCGCAAACGGGTACAGTTTCGCTCCAACCTGACTGGCGGCAATATCAGCGGTTTTATGAACGTCGTCGGCGAAGAAACCATAACGTATATGCCGTTACACGGCTTTACCACAGCCGACATTGGCTGTGAGCGCGGAAACAATATCATCAATCCCGTCAACAAGCTGTTTGCTCCGCTTTCCGGCGAGTATATCCGCATGTTCGACCAGATATGGAATGATAAAAACCTGCTGGAGGATGTCACCGAACAGGTCATCGATGGTATTACCGCCGCCTATAACGAAAACGCTCCCGAATTCGTGTACTTTGTCGCTCTTTACAACATCTTCAACGAGTTTTTAGAGGACATATCCGAGGATGTGCTGCCCAATGAGGCGACGGGCTTCAAGGAATCAAAAATATGGAACAAACTGTATGACTTTCAGAGGGATGCCTCCCTCGCTATTATCAATAAACTCGAAAAATTTAACGGCTGCATTCTCGCCGACAGTGTAGGCCTTGGCAAAACCTTTACAGCGCTGGCGGTGATTAAGTATTACGAGCTTCGCAATCGGATGGTGCTTGTACTTTGTCCCAAAAAGCTGGGCGACAACTGGTTGACATTCAAAGAAAACTACCTGAACAATCCAATAGCGGCAGACCGCTTGCGGTACGATGTTCTCTACCATACCGACCTTTCCAGAAACCACGGTTTATCAGGAAGCATCGACCTTACCAAGCTGAACTGGGAAAACTACGATCTCGTTGTCATTGATGAGAGCCATAACTTCAGAAACGGCGGCGATTATTCCGGGCGCGGAGACGACAGGCGCGAAAACCGCTACCTACAGCTCCTTAACAGGGTTATACGAAAAGGCGTGAAGACGAAAGTCCTCATGCTCTCCGCGACGCCCGTGAATAACGGTTTTTCCGATTTGCGTCATCAGCTGGAGCTTGCATACGAGGGTAATCCGGCATTGATAAATGACAAGCTCGATACCGCGAAGCCGATTGACGTTATATTCCGCAACGCCCAGACCGCTTTTAACCGTTGGAGCAAGTTAGAGCCGGAGGAACGCACGACCGAGAGCTTATTGCGTTCGCTCGATTTTGACTTTTTTACGCTGCTCGACAGTGTGACGATAGCCCGCTCCCGTAAGCACATAGAAAAATACTACGATACCGCCGAGATAGGAAAATTCCCAGAACGAATGAAGCCGGTGACACTCCGTCCGAAGATGACCGACCTTGAATCGGCTATAGACTACAACGATATATACGGGCAGTTGATGAAGCTGAACCTCGCCATATACATCCCGACCGACTTCTTACTTGATAGTCGTCGCGCGAAGTATGTAGACCCGAGCAAGAACATCGACCGCGCGGGACGCGAAATCGGCATCCGCCGCCTGATGTGCATCAATCTGCTTAAACGCCTTGAAAGCTCCGTCTACTCCTTCCGCATCACCATAGACCGTGTGCGGGCGCTGATCGACGGCACGATCGCCGACATCGACGCCTATGTCAGCGGCACGAAACGAATCATCAATACGCAGGAAATCACCGACGCCGAATTCGACGGAGACGACGCGAATACCGACTTCTTCGAGAACAGCGGTAAAAAGCTTGATATCGATCTCGCCGATATGGACTACATATCTTGGCGTGAAAGGCTTGTCGAGGACGCGGAAATTCTCCAGCTGCTTTCCCTGTTTATTGAGGATATCACGCCTGAACACGACACAAAGCTTCAAACGCTTCTGGGGCTTATCGCCGATAAAATACAGCAGCCGCTCAATCCGGGCAACAAAAAGGTGTTGCTCTTTTCGGCATTCTCGGACACGGTGGATTACCTATACAAAGAAATTGCGCCGTTTGTCAAGGAACGCTTCGGGCTGGATACGGCTATGATAACCGGCACGACCGACGGCAGAACAACGCTTAAATTGAAGCGCACGGATATGAACACCATACTCACGCTGTTTTCTCCGCTTTCAAAGGACAAGGAACTGCTCATGCCGGACACTCCTGTTGAAATTGACGTTCTGATTGCGACGGACTGTATCTCGGAAGGTCAAAACCTGCAGGACTGCGACTACTGCGTGAATTATGATATCCATTGGAACCCCGTCCGCATCATTCAGCGGTTTGGGCGTATCGACCGTATCGGCAGCCGAAACGCTAGAATACAGCTTGTGAATTTCTGGCCGAACATCGACCTTGACAAATATCTTGAGCTTAAGGGGCGCGTCGAGACCCGAATGAAAGCGTCGGTTATGACCGCCACAGGCGACGACAACCCTATCGACCCAGAGGAACAGGGCGACCTCGAATACCGCAAAGCGCAGCTTGAAAAGCTGCAAAGCGAGGTCGTGGATATTGAGGAAATGCAATCCGGCGTTTCCATCATGGACTTGGGGCTCAATGAGTTCCGGCTCGACCTGCTCGAATACGTCAAGCGTCATGGCGAGCTGGACGGTACGCCGTTCGGACTTCATGCCGTGGTGAGAGGCAACGCTGACTCACCACACGGCACGATATTCATACTAAAAAACAGAAATGCTAATATAAACATCCATAACCAGAACCAACTGCACCCGTTTTATATGGTGTATGTGAGCGACGAAACAGACGCGGATGGAGAGCCGATCGTCCACATCGACCACCTGCAGCCCAAGAAGCTGCTCGATTCTATGCGCCAGCTTTGCCGAGGAAAAGAAGCGCCGGAGTACGAGCTATGCCGAGTATTTAACGCTGAAACCAAGGACGGCAGGAATATGCGG
>USQH01000153.1 GCA_900556765.1 uncultured Oscillospiraceae bacterium | reverse complement strand
CGATTGCACCGAGAATTATCATCTGCATGATAAGCAAATCTGCGGCATCAACAGAACCGTTACCGTCCATGTCGAGAAGAGAAGCATCCTCAATATCGGTCAATCCGAGTATATACTGTGACAAAAGGAGCATATCTTCCGAATCGACTTTATCATCGCCGTTAAGATCACCGATCACCGGATCGGGGATTACCACGGACGAATCACGTGCAATAAGGCTGAGTGAAGAGAAAAATCCTTCAGTAGCGCCTGAAGTCGGTCCCATACTTTCCTTATAAAGATGCAAACCGCTTGCCGACAACTGATCTGCACTGACCGGAATAGCTGCACTGTAGCTGCCGTCCATCAGTTCAAACTTCAGTGTGCCGTGATTTGCACTCTTAACATACATATTGGTGCCATCATAATAAAGCGTATATGTGTCGTTAAGGAATGCATCGACTTCAGGTGAATTTATGTTTACAGTACCGGAGGCGGTGCTGTACATCATTCCCACAATGTCGCCGGAGGTCATAGCACTGGTAGTTTCATCAAACACCGCATTGGTGTACGCATAGATTGAAAGCGGGCAGCCGCCTTTTTGCTTGTAGTCAAATGCCGTGCGTATTCTGAGTGCAAACGAGCCGACAGAAATGTATGCCGATCTGCCCCAAAAGCTGTTTGCGGCAAGATTGGTAGTAACATTCAGCTCAAAGCCCTTGGAAAGGTCAACCTTGCTTCCCGTATAATCTGCAAAAAGTTCGCCGGTCGAGCTGCATTTAATAGCATTGTCCGAAATGCTTGCAGTCGCGTCGTCCGGTCCCTTAACTGTCCAGCTATTGCTGTCGAACGAATCAATAACGCTCTTAAATTCATTCTTTGGATGTGTATCGACCACACTTTTTTCAATATATGGCGATTCGGGATTTTTAACGGTCAGTCGGAGATTATACAGTACCGCAAAGCGGTTGCCCTCGCATGAATATACGGCAATAGGTGTGGAATCATCAAGCTCGTCGCGGCTGACAGCGGCGGAGATGATTATTTCGTTGTCACGAACTATATAAGCAGTGCCGTTGCAATAATAAAGAACATATTCGTGCGCTCCTACCTCAAATCCCGTACTCCATTTTCCGAGAGAAGTATCGCCCAGACGAAGTTCAACCGTCTTACCTGCATCGTAAACACGCATCTGTAATCCGCCGAACGACCAGCCTGTATAGCTTCCGTTATACGTTGTCTCGTTTCCGGTACATTCGTATCTTGCGGAAAGCTTAAACTCGCTGTCTGTCTTAAAATGACGAATTGTCTCAAATGTCGTGATTTTTTGACCCGGGAAATACAAGTACAATGCACTGTCACCGAGTTCCGCATTACCTGTGTAGCGGTCGTACTGGGTATAGGTATCGTAGAAGATCTCGCTCAGTCCGTCGGTATCCGACTCCTGTGAAAGAACGGTAACATTGCAGCTCTTTGTCAGTCCGCCGTCAAGCGTTTTTGCCGTAATGACCGCATTACCTTCGCTGACCGGTGTAACCACGCCGGAAACATTAACGGTAGCAACGCTTTCATCCGACGAAGTCCACAGTACGGTCGGAACGGTAGCTCCTGCAAGCTGAACGGTCGCATTTATACGCTTCAGATAACCGCCTACGGTTAATGTCATTTCAGTCTTATCTATGGAAAGATCGGTAACAGGCTTTATTGTTGCTTCGTAACTGCCATCGCCTGCCGCGTTCATTTCCTTGACCTGATCGACAACTGCGTCATACCACGCGTCACCGATTTTTTTCTGGCCCTGCTCATTCGGATGGACGCCGTCGCTGCCGCTGAAGTCGCCGTTGGCGCCGGAAAGATTGGTTATGGCGCGAAGATCAACAAAGCGAACATCGTAGCCCTCTGTCTGCAAGTCAGAAACGATGGTGGGCATCAGTGCGTTTATGCCGTTGTCAACAAAACCCTTACCGACGTCGGGTGACTGACCGGTGGTATCGTTGACGATAGTAGCGCAATAAACAGTAATATCGGGATTGATAGTGAATATTTTGCGTACGAAATTCTTATATACCTCGTCAATATTGTCGGTATCTATTTTCTGATAATAATTGTTATGACCGAGCATGACGAGCGCGATATCGGCCATTCCGGCGTCACCGTTGATATATGCATCCAGCCAATCATAGGAGCTGCGCGCTCCCGCATTTCTGTTCGGTCCGATTACCGCACCCGAGTAACCGCCATGGCGCGAATATGCACCCGGCAAACGCGGATCGGTTGAGTCATACGGGCCGACAAAATGGAATTTGCATCCCGCATTGTAAAGATCCTCGAACAAGTAGTAGCGGTAGCCGGAATATGTACCGACACCGTATGTAATGGAATCGCCGATGCATGCGATATTAACCTGCTGTTCTTTGCTCAAAACAGGCTTGGGTTTGCTGAAATACTCGTAATCGCACAGATAAAGGTCGCTGAGTATAGTATGACTGGTATTCGGTCCGCCCCAATCCTTATGGATTGAAATGGTTTCCTTAAAATTCGATGCGTCATATTCAATAGAAGTGGCTTTTGTTCCGTTTTTCAGCGTCCACTCTATAACGCCCTCGGGATTGGTCTCGGATATCATGCCCTTATTATAAAAAGACAATTTTCCATCTACATACTTAACTGTGAACAGCGTGTCAACATAAGCAAGCGACTCAGACGGCGCAGGGCTGCCGTTGTTCATATATGCTTTTGATGAGAAGCTGGCACTGGTATTGTTATATTCTATGGAATACCTAACCGGTTGACTTGTACCGCTCATATTTGCAATACGGAAGTAAATTCCGCCCATGGTCAAGTAACTTACATTGCCCCATGAATATTCGTAGTCACCCTGAAGACAGGTTGAAAACTGCAAAACAAATCCGTCAGACAAATCAAGTGCAGATCCGGAATATACAACATCCACGGTATTATTGGATGACGAGACTACATTGCCGTCATTGTCAATGTGCACACTGTCCTTGGTGTTTTTGAGCGTCCACTGAGATGAGTCAAATCCAACGAGATAACACTCGGG
>USQH01000152.1 GCA_900556765.1 uncultured Oscillospiraceae bacterium | reverse complement strand
TTTACTTATCCATCGCACACGACAAAGGGCTGTGTGCCCTTGTCAAGCGATGTAATCTATACTATATAATATAATAACAAACGGAAAAAATCAACAAGTGCAGGTGAAACATATGCCGGAAATGAAAATAATCGCACGAATACACACGCCTTTTGACACGAAGTTCGGAATACCGCGTCAGAGCGGAGTTGCAGCCGACGTAAAAGGGGAGATAGTGTTTGAGCCGGAATACCGCGAGCAGGAGGCTGTGCGCGGACTCGAGGGCTTCTCGCACATATGGCTTATATGGTGCTTTTCCGAATCCGTGACGGATAAATGGTCGCCTACGGTGCGTCCGCCGCGCCTCGGCGGAAACGTGCGCATGGGCGTTTTTGCAACGCGCTCGCCGTTCAGGCCGAACCCATTAGGGCTTTCATCGGTAGAGCTTGAAAAAATCGAGTTTACGTCCGATCGCGGACCTGTGCTGCATGTGCGCGGTGCAGATCTCATGGACGGAACGCCCATATTCGATATAAAGCCCTACGTCGCGTACTCGGACTCTCACCCTGATGCGCTCAGCGGCTTCCTGGGCACGGCAACGTTTAAAAAACTGCGTGTAACGCTGCCCGACGGCATTTCGGACGCTTTGCCCGAAGGCCTTGTCGATGTCCTCTCGAACGATCCGCGCCCGAGATATCACGACGATCCCGAGCGAGTCTACGGAATGCAGTACGCCGGGCACGAGGTGAAATTCCGCGTTTCTGGAGATGAGCTGATCGTGCTCTCCATACAGTAAATTTATAGAACATCAACAAAATGCACAGTATAGTACGGTGCATTTTTTACTATTGAAATACTTCAAATTTTCGATATAATATACTTAAAATTTTTGAAACATAGGAGCTTCGACCATGACATATATAATAATTGTGCTCATTGCGTATCTGCTTGGCTCGTTCTGCGCGTCGATCCCACTTTCAAAGCATGTATACGGCGGCGACGTGCGCGAAAAGGGCAGCGGCAATGCCGGAGCGACCAATATGGCGCGAGTTTACGGCATGAAGGCCGGAATTGCCACATTTGTGCTCGACGCGGTGAAAACCGCGGCGGCAATGCTGATAGGCGCGGCTATTGCCGGCGAAGCCGGCAAGGCGCTCGCCGGAGCGGCGTGCATAGTCGGGCATTGCTGGCCGGTGTATTTTTCGTTCCGCGGCGGAAAGGGAGTGTCCGTCGGGGCGGCGCTCGGCTTGATGACGGGGCTTCCCGTTTTCGCCGCAATAATTGCCGTGTTTTTTGCGGTGAGTCTTTCAACGCATAAGGTATCGCTCGGTTCGATCTGCGCTGCGGCAGCGCTTCCTATCTCCGCATGGCTCGCAAATGCCGATGCGCCAATGCTTTCAATGTGCGTCTTCTCCGCGCTGCTTGTTATTTTCATGCACCGCAGCAACATCCGCCGCCTCATAAGCGGAACCGAAGGCGACTTCCATGCAAAAAAGTAGTTGAGAAATTTTAAGCCCCAATTTGTCTAATATGTCGAAAATGTCCAATGCATACGTCAAGGTCTTGACAAATCACACATAATTGTTGTAACATGAGCATATCATCAAAGCGGACACAGGGAAGGTTCGCGTATAAATAATAAAAGGAGAATTATCATGGCAGTATTTAAGGACACTCTTGGCAAGGATTTTCTGGAGAAGTATAACGGCGTAGAGCTTTTCAAGGAGTTCACTCCCGGCATAGCAAAGCTCCCCAAGCTGATGTACAAACCCTATTACAATAAGAAGGCCGGCGACGTTGTTGACACCTGCATCAAGCTCGGCCGCTGCACAGCAGACGAAGCCGCAGCACTCGAGAAGGCATTCAACGAGCGCTACGCAGACAAATAATTAATTGTCATATCAGGCCCTGTCCTTTGGCAGGGCCTTTTTAAAAGTTTGAATGAAGCCCGATAAGGAGGAGTACAATGGATTTTAAGAGCATGACAGTTAAGGACTTCTTTGAGGTCAACGGCGGCAGAGAGCTGTGCGAGCAGTACGCCCCCAATCTTCTTAAATACCCCCTCAAGCTGTTTTATAAAAAGACATGCGGCGAGATATTCGATCTCGTAACCAGCAAGGGCCTCGTCCCGGCAGATAAGGCAGCAGCCATCGAGGCGGCAATAAAGGCAAAATAATAAGGTTTAAACATGAAAAAACTCCGACCGACGGTCGGAGTTTTTTGTTCGTTTCATTACATACCGTAGTCCCAGTCAACAGCCTTCTTGGAATCTATAAGGCTCTGGTATACGCCAAGGTGAGCGACTGCTGCAAGCAGGTTGCCCTTGAGCTTGAACTTGCCCTTAACGAGCGGAGTCTTGGAGTCCCACTCGCCGGTGATGACCTTTGCGAAGTTCTCGTAAGGTCCGATAACGGTGAAGCTTGCGTCGGGAGCGGTGTCCTCGCCAAAGCCGCACTTGTGGTCAACGCATACGTTGTCCTGAACATCAACGTAGAACCAGAAAGTGCTGCCGTCGGTATTGTCGGTCCAGATCTCGGTGTAGGTGAAGGTATTGAGCTTGCCGGGTTTCTTCTCGGAGAACTTGGGCAGAACATCTGCGCACAGTTTCTCGAACCATTCCTGGTTAACAGCTTTTGCCATGATTATTCCTCCTTAAATGTTGCGCCGTTTTTTGCGCACTGCTAAAAAAGCTTCTACATTATAACTGCGCAAATTGTGAAAATCAAGGCAATATAAGGCAAAAACGGCCATTTAACCAAAAAAGTCCAAAATACTTACATATATTCGATTGTGTATAAAACCGAAAGCAAAATTGCCGTTACATGCAGGGAAAATGCTCCGTATTTAATTGCAAATTTTGTCGCGTCATGATCAAAAAAACGCGCCGGCGGAATTTTCCGCCGGCGCGTTCTGTCCGTAAATCAATCGCTGCCGAGATAATTTGTCAGCAACTCGTGCATAAGCTCGTCTCTGTCTATCCTGCATATAAGGCTTCTTGCGTTGTTGTAGTTCGTGATGTACGTCGGATCCTCGGAGAGGATATATCCGACAAGCTGGTTAATAGGATCGTAGCCTTTA
>USQH01000151.1 GCA_900556765.1 uncultured Oscillospiraceae bacterium | reverse complement strand
TTCCGAGCTTGCATACCGTTTTGTGTTCAGGCATATCGGGCGTGTCAACGGCGGTAGTCGATTCGAGAGCTATTGCAAAATCAGGTTCGACGGTATATGCCGATACCCTTGCACCGCGCAGTCCGACCTCCTCCTGAACGGAGAATGAAAACCACGCGTCGTATGGCAGATTTGATTTTATCAGGTCGATCATTATCGCACAACCTACTCGGTCGTCAAGTGCCTTTGCTTTTATTCTGTTGTCTCCAAACTCGACAAAATCACTGTCAAATACGGCCGTATCACCGACTAAAACGTATTTTTCGGCGTCGGCTTTGTTGTCGGCGCCGATGCTGATGACCAGACTCTCTTTGTCGGGCAGTTTATTTTTTTCGTCACCTGTAAGCATATGAACAGGTTTTACACAGATAACTCCGTAAATTCTGCCTATCTTTACCCGACGCGCGAGCAAAGCCTCGGTGTTTATGCCGCCGACACATGAAAATGTCAAAAAACCGTCCTCGCGTACCGATGTGATGATCAGACCCACTTCATCCATGTGCGCGTCGAACAAAACGCGTTTTTTACCTGCTTTTGCGCCCTTTTTGTGAGCGATAACATTGCCGAGCGAATCAATGTAGCACTCCGCATACGGCTTAATTTCATTTATAATGTAGTCAGCGACGGCGTCTTCGCAGCCGGAGACGCCGTCGAGCGCGCATAAGCTTTTCAAGCAATCCGTCATATTACGCCTTCACCTTTCCTATATATCTTGCAATAAGCCGCGCGGTCATTTCCACATCCGATGTGTCGATAACTTCCGTCGGCGTGTGCATATTAAGCAGCGGAATTGATATCAGCGCGGTTTTCACACCTGATTTGGTGACTGAGATAACGTCGGCGTTCGTTCCTGTGGAGCCGCCAATGACCTCGTATTGCACGGGAATACTACACGCATTTGCAATTACTTTAATACGCTCGGTGATTTCGCGGTCGGTTATCGGCGAGATACCTATCATCGGACCGCCGCCGAGCTTGCCTGTTTTATGATTTGCTATGCCGTCAAATTTGCCGAAGCTGACATCGACGACTATCGCTTCGTCGGGCGTGTTGCGGAATGTTGCCGTTTTCGCGCCGCGAAGACCGATTTCCTCCTGCGCAGACAGCGATACAATAATGTTTTCCTGAGGTATAGCGTTGTCACACAGCATCTGTACTGCCGCAATCACTGCCGCGCAGCCTGCCCGGTTGTCAAGCGATTTACCGGTCAGTCTTCCGCCGATAAGCTCTGCCGCCGACTGTCTGAACGATACGCGGTCGCCGGGCGATACGATTGCCGACAGTTCATCGTGCTTCAGTCCGGTGTCAATCGCCATGTCGGCGATATCCGGTGCATCGGATTTATCCTTTTTTATATGCGGCGGCACAGAACAAAAGACCCCGAACAGATCTTTTTTGCCGTGAACGGTGACCTCCTGAGCGGTCAGCACCCGTTTGTCCACGCCGCCGCAGGCGGCAACACGCAGAAAGTCGCCGTCAATGTCGGTTACGATCAGTCCGATTTCGTCAATATGAGCATCCAGCATGACCGTTTGATCGCTTTTTCCTTTAATGAAAGCGGTTATGCCGCCCATGCTGTCCGTTTCAACTTCTCCGAACTGTGACAATATTTCGGCTGCAAGCGTTGACGCTCCGCCCAAACCGTTTACGCCGTCAGCGTCGGACAGCCGTTTGATAAGCTGAATCAAATCCATGCTTTTTAACTCCTTACAGCGCGTTTACCAAGGCTTTAAAGTGATTGCCGCGCTCCTCAAAATTCGGATATGCGTCAAAGCTTGCACAGGCGGGACTGAGGGTAACTATGTCGCCCGGCTTTGCTATGTCGTGAGCAATTTTTACCGATTGTTCAAGGTTTTCCGAGTGAATTATTTCCATGCCGCAGCCGTCAAATCCGTCGCAGTTGCGTATAGCCGATTCGATAGCGCCTGCGGTCGGACCGGTAAGTATGAGCACCTTTATCTTTTCGATTGCGTACGGAGCAAGCGGCTCGAACGGAATGTGCTTGTCGTATCCGCCGCCGAGAACGATCAGCTTTTGATCAAATGCTTTGAGCCCCGCGATAGTGCGTGTGGGACTGGTTGCAATCGAATCATTGTAGTATTTTACTCCGTCTTTTTCGCGTACAAATTCGATGCGGTGTTCGACTCCGCCGAACTCATGTGCGACCTTGATTATAGTTTCGGTGTCGACGTAACCCCATACGGCGGATATGGCGGCAAGGTAGTTTTCGACATTATGTTCGCCGGGTACGCGAATTTCGTGCTTGTTCATGATTTTGTGAATACCGCTCTTATCGGCAACGTAAATATCGTCGCCGCGCAGAAATGCACCGCTGTCAACGGGTGAGGAATAGCTGAAAAATACCTGCTGACCGCGTACATCCTTTTCAAACGAACGTGTAATTTGGTTGTCGGCGTTCAGTACAGTGCGTGAAAAAGCGTTTTGATGTATTAGAATGTTGCGCTTTGCGTCGATGTATTCATCCATGGTTTTATGCACATCAAGATGATTGGGTGCTACATTGGTAACCACAGCGACATCTGGACTCTTTCTCATTGAAATAAGCTGGAATGAGCTTAGTTCGGCAACCGCAATGTCATTTTCGCCGATATCGTCAATCTGCGGCAGCAGTGGAGTGCCGATATTACCGCCCAGATGAACGCGGTAGCCCTGCTCACGCAGCATGGTAGCAATGAGAGTCGTAGTGGTCGTTTTTCCGTCGGAGCCTGTAACTGCAAACACCTTGCACGGGCAAAGATCGAAAAAGACCTCCATTTCGGACGTCACGGCAATCCCTTTTTTGCGCGCTTCGGTCAGCTCAGGTAAAAAGAAATTCATACCCGGTGTGCGGAAAATAATGTCGACATCGAGGTCTTTCAGGTATCCGTCGCCGAGAATAAGGGTTGCGCCTGCCTTTTCCAGTTCATCAGCCTGACCGGCGCTTAACGCTTCGCGTTCGCGGCGGTCGCAGGCGTAAACCGTGGCGCCCTTATTTAAAAAATTCAAAATAAGGGGAGTATTG
>USQH01000150.1 GCA_900556765.1 uncultured Oscillospiraceae bacterium | reverse complement strand
GAGCTTGGTCTTGTATGAATTTTTCTTTTTAAGAGCCGCACGTTCCTGCTCTTTTTTCTTGACGTCCTTTGCAACTGTCATAAGCATTATATTGTCAATAGTTTTATAGTGCTTTGAAACACGCTGAGCAAAGCTTTTGCGCTTTGCAGGCTTTTTCTTTTTGCCGTCAAAAATAATGGCAAGAACAACGGATATCGTCATTGCGATAATAGTTTTCTCTGCATTTGAGTTCACAGAGATAACTCCTTTTTTCATATTATCACCATTCCTTCTGCCTGAGTTTTCCTATCAGGATAACAACATATAAAGTTATTATACTATATTATCCCGAAGATTTCAAGTATTATCTATTAATAAAAAAGTAACGGTGTTATTATGAGAGCTATCGTTTTTGTTGTGCTTTAACGGTCATGGAGATGTTGAACTGTCAAAAAATGAATGCCATATGTATCAAAAGAACTACCGCTTGTGCATTGTTTTTACCACTTGTGCAAATGTTGTTGACTTTTTGTTAATAACAATGTACAATTATTGTGAACATTAATGCTATTCAGCAGGAATGTCTGGCTAATGCACAAGCAGGAGGAAAATGATGGAGAATAATGAGAACAAAGCAAAAAAACAAAGGATCATAATAGCTGCACTTATTATGGGCATGATGTTTTGCATAGGCATTACGATTTGGGCTGTGTTTTTCAGAAAGCCAGAAACAAAATCTCTAGTACCTGATTATGCACCTCAGCAGACAGAGCAGAATGCTGAACCTTTGGAGGACAACAGCAGAAGTCTTGATGTGCCTGAGGGTGGCGGAGGAATTACTCTTGAATACGAAAATACAGTGAATATCAAGCTTTCTGATAAAACAGCTTATTTTATTACAGGAAGATGATAAATATGAACTATACTTTTTCCGACCGCATCGGTTCATTGCAACCGTCGGCTATTCGCGAGATATTGAAATACAGCTCTATAAAGGGATTTATTTCTCTCTCCGCCGGCAATCCAGCACCGGAAGCTTTTCCGACCGAAGCAATTGCCGAAATATCGGCTGATATATTCAAAAATCACCCCATAGACGCGCTCCAATACTCAGTAACCGAGGGATACACGCCGTTGCGTGACCATCTTAAAGAATATATGCGTAAAAAAAACAGTGTTGGTACTGACGATGACGAACTGATAATTACATCAGGCGCGCAGCAGGTAATGGAGCTGTCGGCAAAGGCGCTTTGCAATGAAGGAGATACCGTTATTTGTGAAGACCCGAGCTTCATCGGTTCGCTGAATGCCTTTCGCTCCTACGGTCTTCGCCTTTGCGGAGTCGCGATGGAGGAGAACGGCATTTCGGTAGAAAAGCTGGAGCAGGCGTTAAAAACAGAAAAGAATGTTCGTTTTATATATACCATACCGAATTTTCAGAATCCGACCGGTGCGACCATGAGCCTTGAAAAACGCAGGGAGGTTTATCGTCTGGCAAAGCAGTACGGAGTTATGATAGTTGAGGATAATCCGTACGGCGACATTCGCTTTGCAGGAGAGGATCTGCCGTCAATTAAATCGTTTGATACCGACGGAATCGTTATTTACGCCGGTTCGTTTTCAAAGGTGCTGTCGCCCGGTATGCGTGTCGGATTCACTGTCGCGCCGAAGCCGGTCGTTTCCAAGTTGGTTGTATGTAAGCAGGTTTCCGATGTTCACACAAATATATGGAGCCAGATCGTGGCGCACGAATTTATGACCAAGTATGACTATGAAGCACATCTCGAAAATAACCGTCGTATTTACAAGCATAAAGCAGAGCTTATGATGCAGTTAATTGACAGTGAACTGTCCGATTTCGTTACATACACGCCGGTTGAGGGCGGACTTTTTATATGGTGCCGTATTAAAAACGATGCCGATATGAACGAATTTTGCGCCGATGCGGCGCGTAACAGTGTAGGCATCGTTCCGGGTAACGCATTCGCTGCCGACGAAAGTCAAAAGAGCTGCTCGTTCCGGCTCAATTATTCCACGCCGACCGACGACGATATGACCGCGGGAATAAAAATACTGCATGATATATCCCGCAAATACTTATAAGGAGCATTTTTAATATGGAAAACGTAAATACCGAAAAAAAGCCGCGTGTGCTTAGCTGTATACAGTCAAGCGGTACATTCACCCTCGGCAACTATCTCGGTGCTCTTAAAAACTGGGTTGCAATGCAGGATGACTACGACTGCTTTTTTGCCGTTGCCGACCTTCATGCCATCACGGTTCGCCAGGAACCGGCAAAGCTGCGCGAGCAGATACGCTCAGCCTTTTCAATGCTGCTTGCGATCGGACTTGACCCCGAAAAAGGCCCGATATTTCTTCAGTCGCACGTTGCGGCACATTCACAGCTTGCGTGGCTGCTTAATTGCTACACGCAGTTCGGTGAGTTGTCGCGCATGACCCAGTTTAAGGATAAATCGCAAAAGCACGCCGACAATGTTAACGCCGGTTTGTTCACATATCCGGTACTTATGGCGGCAGATATCCTGCTTTATCAGGCGGATTACGTTCCCATCGGTGCCGATCAAAAGCAGCATCTGGAGCTTGCGCGCAATATTGCCGAACGGTTTAACGGAGCCTATTCACCGACCTTTACCGTGCCGAATCCGTATATCGGTACAGCCGGTGCGCGCGTAATGTCGCTGCAAACGCCTGAAAAGAAGATGTCTAAATCAGATACAAACGTCAATGGCTTTATTTCCATGCTTGACACGCCTGATGATATCATGCGTAAATTTAAGCGCGCAGTGACAGACAGCGAGGCAAAGGTTTACTACGGCGAGGGTAAAGCGGGAATAAACAATCTTATGAGCATCTATTCCTGCATTACCGGTAAGAGTAATGACGAGATTGCCGCCGAATTTGACGGTAAGGGCTACGGCGACTTTAAGTCGGCAGTAGGCGAGGCTGTCATTGAGACACTGCGGCCTATTCAGGAGCGCTATTATAATGTATACAACGAAAAGGATTACCTTGATCAAATGTATAAGAAAGGTGCGGACTCAGCTAAAAAAGTAGCCGACAAAACACTGTATAAGGTAATGAAAAAAATCGGCTACGTTATGCCTTATTAACTGTATTT
>USQH01000149.1 GCA_900556765.1 uncultured Oscillospiraceae bacterium | reverse complement strand
AAAATCGCCCCGAGAAAACCTCGGGGCGATTTTTTACTCTTCGTTTTCGTCGGGAATATCGACTTCGATCGAATCGATTCGCAGTTCCTTGCCTTCGATAAGGTCGGCAAAACCACCGCATTCAGGACACATCACATGGAAGCGATCGTGGGTAAATTCATGACCGCACTCCACGCAGCGGCTCTTCGGCGGCACCATGGGGATGTCGAGCTTCGAGCCTGAGAACAGCGGATCGCCGTCGGTAATGGCCTCGTACGCAAAGGTGAGAGCGTCCTCGATGGCCTCGGTCATCTCGCCTACGGAAAGCGACACTTTCAATACCTTGTCGGCATGGTTCGCCTCGGCCGCCTGGCGCACGCTCTCAACGACGCCCGTCACCATTCCAAGCTCGTGCATGATTACCCTTTCCGCCGTTCTGCCGAACGGCGGAACGAATTGACGCTACAAAGCTGTCCAGCACGGCATTTTTAGCAGCGATCATACACTGGTTCACACCAAACTTCTCTGTCCAACAACGGCTCTCCACCGCCTTTTTATTGTTGATATAGAGAATGTTCATGGTGCCGTTTCCGATGTCTGCAAGGAGATTGGTTCCCTTGAAATCGCCCAATCTGCTGACAATAGCGGGATAACCTTGAGGGAACAAACTGCATCCGACAAAATGGAGCTTGTACTCCTTACCATTGAAATGGAAAGATACATATTCATTGCGGAGCAGGTAAGTTCGGAAATCTTCACGCTGTTTGCGAACCCAGGTCAGCGGCAGACCGGCAGCCAGATGAACATCTGCTTCACGGATGCCATACGCATTCAGCTCTCTGGCAACTGCCATCAGAGTCAAAAGATAATAGTCCTCATCCATGGCTTTGTCCGGAATAAATTCCTTGTGTCCCTCTCCGATGCGGTAATAGGTGCCGTTGTATTCCAGAATGTTACCGGAGAAAATCGGTTCTGTGTCATAGGCAGTAATGCCGGTAGGGGTGACGGTGTTTGCTGTTTTGATGTTGCCGTAGCCATGATCTACGGCGATAATTTTGATGCTTTTCAGTTCTTTCATTTGCTTAATTCCTCCTCAAAAAATTTGATAGTCATAAAAAATGCCCTCTTTTCAGTAGATTTGCTTTGAAGTGGCACCGGATTTTTGAATTTGGTGCTGTTTTCATTGCAATTTCATTCTACTGGAAAGAGGGCAAAAGCACATTGAGCGTGGATTGAGTGGAAATTGAGCAAAAAAAGAAGCAGCCACACACCGTAGTGCATGACTGCTATACAAAATCATTTTTCCTTTTATTCTTTTGGCAAATAACTTTTGTGAGGTGAAAAATTTTGATTATCCCGAAAAACCCTTGAAATACAAGCACATTCGCAGGATTTCAGATTGATTTTACTACCAATTTACTACTTTTAACGGATTGCGCCTTGATATGCCGGAACATCTTGCGAGCATGAAACAACCCAATACAAACGCGACGCACTGGCGGCGCGGCACGTCGGCAATCACACAATTTCATATAGCACCGCACTGGCGGCGTTACCTTATCCCAACCGGGAAACAAGGAACGCCGCTATTTTTTTACCCTCATGTTACGCAGTAGGGGCAAAAAGAGTCTTGCTACACAAGGCTTTGCGGGTACGGTTTTCACAGGGTAAGGGATTGATACCTAACCTTGTAAAAATGGGGTTCTACTGCGTAACATACAATCAAAACTGCACCTACGAAAAGACGGGGCGCGGTGGCTATTCATTAGCTGCCGTGTCCCGTCTTTTTTTGTTTTCTTATCCGCGCTCTGTCCCCTTTTCCCGTTTTGGCTCTTTATCCTGCCGCAAAATGCTGTCAATGTTGCGCTTGATAACATCATATTCCTTGACTTGCTTTTTCAGCTTCTCATAGTCCGCATACAGAGCTTCTTTCTGTGCTTGGAACTGTTCATATTCTGCTTGCAGCAAAGTAAGGTTCGGGAGCTTCTTTATGCCTGTTGTTTGTAGTGCCTTTGCCGCCGCTTCATGGAGAATTATTGCCCGTTCATGTTCTGCACGGTATTTGTCTTTATTCTTAGCTTTGCGGTATGCGTCATAGGCAGGCTTTGTTTTCTGGTAGGTGGAAATATTCTTAATCAGCACCGCCATATCTGCAAGCCGTTTTTCGGCTGCCTTTAAGCTGTCCGCTGCCTGTTCGCTTGCAGCCGCAATTTCCGAGATTTTGGCGGTCAAATCTGCATACTGCTCAATCTTGTGTTCGGTGAGGAAATTTAGTGTCTTTGCAGCCTGTTTCAGATTATGGATTTTTGCCCATTGCTCATAGCCTTTGCTTTCCTGTGCCTTGATACAATTTTGAATATCAATCAACAGATTGATACCGCTGCGCTGTGGCTTTGGAGCTTTGACAGCGCGGGTGCGCGTTCCGCTGATACGTTCCCGTAACGCTTCCTCTGTGTAATCTGCGCCGAGGGTTTTCAACCGGGTAAACCGTTCCTGTCCCGGAGCACGACAGGAAACATATTTCCCCGGTTTTATTTCATAGCCTGCCGCCTGCAACCGGGATAGTAATTCTTCAAAACTTGATACTTGGGGAATGAGTGCGTCCACCGCAATTTTAAGTTTGCCTTTCCAACTTGTCCCTGTCTTTTCGGCTTGATATTCCGCATAGCTTTTTCCTTTGCTGCCTTTCCCCGGAACAACCACAGACAGCCCATTTTCCCGGCATAGCCTGTCACTTATATTGCGTATGCCGTAATAGCTGCGTTTGTTGGAATTGTACTTGTGGTAATCTACAAAATTCACCGCGCAAAAAATGATATGGTTATGGATATGCCCCTTGTCAATATGCGTTGTTAAGACATACTCATGCTGTCCCTTTGTAACCGCGTCAGCAAGCTGCCGCCCGATTTCATGTGCCTTTTCATAATCGACTTCTCCCGGCGCAAAGGACTGTATCAAATGGTGGGCTAAATTGTTCCCCTTATCCAACGCCTGTGCTATGGTAAATTCAAACTCAATATCTGCCGTTTCATAGCTACACCCAAAAGAGGACACCAGTATTTTTTCGTCGGTCTTATCCGGGTTCTGGATATAGTCAAGGGCTTTGCTCAACGTGCTTTTAATAGGCTTAATCTTTGTAA
>USQH01000148.1 GCA_900556765.1 uncultured Oscillospiraceae bacterium | reverse complement strand
GAATCTGCCGAAGAAATGAAGCGTAAGGGAATCACCTTTTCCGAGGTTGCCGATAAAGAATATGTACTGATTTCCGACGCGGTAAAGGAAATTCTGGATCTGTCCTATGTCGCATTCAAGGGTAATAATTTTGAAGCGGCACGCAAAACCGAGCCGTTGGAGCAAATCATTGACGAACTAAAGGAAACACTGCGTACACGGCATATTCTGCGTCTGCAAAAGGGCGAATGTTCGGTTGACGCCGGATTTGTATGGTCAGATCTGTTGACCAATATGGAGCGTGTTTCCGATCATTGCTCAAATATTTCCGGTTGTGTGCTTGATACTGCCGACCATACGATGAACATTCACCAAAACCAGCGCCTGTTCAGGAACAACGACGAGGATTTCAAACAGGATTTCAACGAATATCATTTAAGGTACAATATATAAATTATACGAACAAGCTCCCTCGGAGCGTTTTAAGACTCTGAGGGGGCTTGCTCGTTAAGTAGTTATATAACACGATTTCAAGTGATTCTTATAATTGTGTTATGTAAAAAAACAGGCATTGACCATAGGCCAATGCCTGTTTTGCACTTCTCTGATACTATTATTCAATGCCTACGACCTTGAAACCGGCGCGCTCGACAGCTTCTTTGAGAATTTCGTCCGATACCGCTGACTTCATTGTGACTGTCGCGGTTTTTGCGGCAAGATCGACTTTTGCCTTGACGCTGTCAATTGCGTTCAGTGCATCGGTAACTCTCTGTGAGCAGTGACCGCAGCTCATACCTTCAATCCTGATGATTTTCTTTTCTTTTTTACCTAACAGCATAAATATATCTCCTTACTTAAATTTTTTCAGCCTCAGTGCGTTTAGTACCACGCATACCGAGCTTACGCTCATAGCCGCCGCGGCTATCATGGGGTTTAGCAATATTTCGCCGAGGGGATAAAGCACTCCTGCGGCGACAGGTATGCCCAGTGTGTTGTAAAAGAATGCCCAAAACAAGCTCATTTTAATATTTCCGATTACCGCTCTGCCCAGGCGAATTGATGTTGCAACGTCGGCAAGCGTACTCCTGATCAGCACGACGTCGGCAGATTCAATGGCAATATCGGTTCCGGCGCCGATCGCGATACCGACATCCGCTCTTGCAAGTGCAGGGGCGTCGTTTATTCCGTCGCCGACCATAGCTACCGTCTTGCCGCTTTCCTGAAGCTGACGTACTGTTGCTTCCTTATCCTGCGGCATAACCTCCGCCTGTACTTTGTCGATGCCCGCTTTATCGGCGATAATTCGAGCCGTCTGTGCGTTGTCGCCCGTAAGCATGATCACGTCAACGCCCATTTTTCTAAGCTCGGCTATAGCGGCGGGACTGTCGGATTTGATACTGTCGGCGACCGAAATGATACCAAGCGGCAGTCCGTCTTTTGCAAATATCATCGGTGTCGCGCCTGCCAGAGCCATTCTTTCCATATCGTCTGTGCATTTTGATAGATCAGCGCCGATTTCACTCATAAGAGCGGCGTTTCCGCCGGCAAAGGTTGCACCTTTGCTCTTGCAAATAATTCCCTTTCCTGCGACTGTCTCAAGGCTGTCCATCGGAATTGCCGAAACACCATGCGACTCGCAATACTCGGTTATAGCTCCTGCAAGCGGATGCTGAGACATTTTTTCCATTGAATAGGCGGCTTGCAGCAAAGCGGTTTCGTCTCCGAATGACTTTATTTCGTGTACTGTCGGCTTGCCCTCGGTGACAGTACCGGTTTTGTCGAGAACGACTGTGTCGACCTTGTGCAGCAGTTCAAGCGCCGTAGCTGATTTTGCCAGAATTCCTCGTTCAGCCGCAGCCCCGGTGCCGACCATTATTGCAACCGGGGTCGCAAGACCGAGCGCGCACGGACAGGAGATGACCAGCACCGATATTGCAATATTCAGCGCGAATGCAAATCCGTGACCGAGCAGCATCCACACCGCAAATGCAATTAAAGCGATTGCTATGACCGTCGGAACGAAGTACAGGCTGATTTTATCGGCGAGCCGTGCGATAGGAGCCTTTGATCCGCTTGCTTCCTCGACCAGTCGAATGATCTGTGAAAAGGTGGTATCTTCACCGACGCGGTCGGCACGGTATTTAATAAATCCGCCGACGTTTATCGTTGCACCGATAACTTTATCGCCCGCCTGTTTTTCGACGGGTATGCCTTCGCCGGTAACTGCGCTTTGGTCGACTGATGTCGTGCCTTCGATTACCGTACCGTCAACGGCAATTTGCTCGCCGGGCTTGGCGATAATTATCATACCTACTTCGATCATGCCGGCGTCAATTTCACGCTCAATACCGTTTTCAATAACGGTTGCTTTTTTCGGCGTCATGTCGATCAGCTTTTCAACGGCGTCGCTTGTGCGGCTTTTTGACAGCGTTTCAAGATATTTGCCGAGAGTTATCAGCGTCAGTATCATTCCCGCCGATTCATAATAAAGGTGATATTCGCCGTGAATATGAGTACCGCCGAGCGACATGGCATACAGCACGGTGACATACACGCTGTATAGAAATGAAGCCGATGATCCGAGTGCGATCAGCGAATCCATGTTAGGCGCGAGGTGAAACAAATTGCGGAATCCGTTTATGAAATAAACGCGGTTTATCACAATTATCGGCAGGGTTAGTATAAACTGTGTCACACCCATTACAAATGCGTTTTCAAATATGCTCGGCAGGGGATAGCCGAACATATGCTGCATTGAAAACACCATCAGCAGTATAAGGAATATTACAGATGATATCATTCTGCGCCGTACCGAACGCACAGCGTCGGCGTTTCGTTGCTTGAGCGTGTTTTGAAAAACGTATTTTTCTGCGCCGTAGCCTGCCGCCGTTACAGCGGCGATTATTGTTTCGCAGCTTTGCTCGTCTGCGTTGTAGTCGACCGTCATTGTGCCGGTCAGTAAATTGACATTGACATCGGTAACGCCCCCGAGAGAGCGCACGGCCTTGTCCACGCGTGCGCTGCACGCCGAACAGGTCATACCCGTTACCGTAAATTTCTGTTTCATGCCATCCACCTGCCTTTTAATTAATTATTTGTTGTGCGACTCGTGTTTATCCGAAAGGTATTTAATTCGCCTTCGGTAAAACAATCACTTTTATGCTTCGTCGAAAATGCCCAAAATAATAATACCTGCCACTGCAACTGCTAGTGATGCATAAT
>USQH01000147.1 GCA_900556765.1 uncultured Oscillospiraceae bacterium | reverse complement strand
ATAACTAACTAAAGGCAGGAATTAAAATGTTTGGGAGGTAGGCAATATGTTTGAACAGGAGTTAATAGAGCATTGTTCTCCAACGTTAGCGTCTATTAAGGCAGCAAGCCTATTTACATATACATATAAATCACTAAAAGAGCTTCATGTAAGAGTGACTTATTGGAATTCAAAAATGAAGAGAAAAGGTATTACATTTGACATTTTGTCAGAAAACGTGGGAGTGAATAAAGCCCTTATATATGTTTACAGAAGAGCAGATCTGGAAAAAATATTAAACAGGGATCAAATAAGAAGTTTCTTATTAAATCATGGATATTTGATTGATGACAATGAAATTGTCGGAGGCGTTAATTGCGAAAACATAATACTCCAGTTAAAGAAGAAATTTGAAAAGTTAAATCAGTTTCCACATGAAATAGGAATATTTTTAGGATATCCTTTGTGCGACGTGAAAGGATTTATCCACAGTCCTCACGAAGGTATAAAGTTATGCGGATACTGGAAAGTATATTCCGACGAGGCAGTGACGGCAAAAAAATTCGACCGTTTCCGTAAATGCTCGGAATGTATATGCAGAAGAATGGAGCAAGGAGAAAGCCTTGCAAAAATATTCAAAACAGGTCAAACGGGGAACATTCCCCAAGGTTATAGGAGGTTGACATAAAATGAAAGTATCAATAGTATATTGGTCAGGCACGGGAAACACTCAGGCTATGGCGGAAGCGGTGGCCGAAGGCGCAAAAAGCGCAGGTGCGGATGTAAACCTGCTCACCGTTTCGCAGGCGGATATATCGGCGGCTGACAGCGACGTCTTGATAATGGGATGTCCTGCAATGGGCGCGGAGGAGCTTGAAGAAAGCGAATTTGAGCCGTTTTTCAGCGGTCTGGAGAGCAAGCTCACCGGTAAAAAAATAGGACTTTTCGGGTCATATGACTGGGGCGACGGAGAGTGGATGAGAAACTGGCAGGACAGAGTAAGCGCTGACGGAGGAATACTTATCGCCGCTGGGGTAACTGCCAACAATGCTCCAGACGAGATAGTCCTCGCCGAATGTAAAAAATTAGGAGAGAGCGCAGCAAAATAACAAACCTAAAAAAAACGGACCTTTTGATCTGCGCTGAATGCGGCGGTCAAAGGTCCGTTTTTTTATTATCAAAGCGAAGCTTTCAGGATATCCAGAATGTCATTTTCCGAAAGCGGTGCCCACGCGTGATCCAAGCCCTCGTTAACAGCTATATGATGCGCCATTTCGGCAAGGCGTGACTCGTCAATGCCGACCTCTCTCAGGTGCATCGGAATACCAAAGAACTCGAACATTTCATAGGTTGCGGCGATCGTCTTTTCGGCGATCTGTTCATCCGACAGCGATTCGTCGATTCCGAAAATATGCGTACCGAAGCTGACAAAGCGCTCCATCGTCTTTTCATTCAGAATGTGGCGCATCCAACGCGGAGTCAGGATAGCAAGTCCCTCGCCGTGCGTGATGTCGTAATAAGCACTGAGCGCGTGCTCCATTCCGTGGCAAGGCCAGCCGGAATAGCTGTTTCCGATTGACAGAATACCGTTGCACGCAAGCGAGCAGTCAACCATGAATTCGCCGCGAGCCTCGTAATTTTCCGGCTCGTTAAGCGCTATTTTCGCATTTTTGATAAGGCTTTTTATTGCCGATTCGCACATACCGTCGGCAAGCTCGGAATGATTCTCGCAGAAATATTGCTCCATTATATGATTGATAGCGTCGGCTGCTCCTGCCGCCGTCTGCTTTTTGGAAACGGAGAAGGTATACTGCGGATCAAGAATTGACGCGACCGGGAACAGATGCTCGTCCATGTAGCCGACCTTGTCGTTGGTTTCCGTGCGTGAAATTACACATCCGCTGTCATATTCCGAACCGGTCGCCGCAAGCGTCAGCACATCAACCAATGGGAGCGCCTTTTTCGCCTTTACCTTATAGGTAATGAGATCCCACGGCTCGCCGTCATACAGTGCCCCTGCGCAAATGGCTTTTGAGCAGTCCAGCACGCTGCCGCCGCCCACGGCAAGTACCGCGTCGATCTGATGCTCCTTGCAGAGCTTTACTCCGTCAAGCACGCTGGTGGTATATTTCGGGTTCGGTTCTATTCCCGACAGTTCATAAACCTCAAAGTCGGAAAGCAGGCGTTTGACCTCGTCGTACAGTCCGATCTTTTTGATACTACCGCCGCCGTAGGTCAAAAGTATCTTCTTTCCCAGAGGCTTCAGTGTCTCAGGCAGCTTTTCAATGGCGTTTTTGCCGAAAATAAGCTTTGTAGGTGTACAGTAAACGAAATTTTCCATAACTATATTCTTCCTTTCCCGTATTTTAAATTACTTGAGTGAGTTTCCGTCGTGAAATGCTTTTCCGACCGTCTCGCCCAAAGCGATATACATATTGTTAAAGGGATCAAAGGTGATGGGCTGTGCCTTTGCGACATCCACATTGCCATCATCGTCCAGCACCGCCGTGTCCACGCTGACATTAACTATCTCACCGACCATGCGGCAGGTCTGCGGATCGTAGCTTTTAAGCTTACATTCAACTGCGATCGGCAGTTCCTCAATGAGCGGTGCGTCCACAAACTCAGACTTCACGGCGTGGAATCCCGCCTTTTGAAATTTATCCGCGACCGAATTGCCCGAAACGATGCCGACGTAATCGCACGCCGCCATGTGCTTAACATTCGCCATGCTAACTGTGAATGCCTTGCGCTTCAGAATATTTTTGGTCGTTTTGTGTCCTGCACTGATACACATGGACAGCTCGTTGCCCTCGCTAATGCCGCCCCACGCGGCGTTCATTGCGTCCGGTGTGCCGTCCTCATCGTAAGAGGCAAGGATAAACACCGGCTGCGGATAGGTGTATGGTTTTGCTCCGAAATTCTTTCTCATTATTATAAACCTCCTTGTTATATTATTATCAATCCTGAACCTTATAATTTACGGTAAGCCGTTTATTTTAATCAAGTAAATCTGAAAAGTATTTTCTGAACGTCATCGCTGAACATATTGTCTTTATCGACCGTTGTTACCGAGGTGTACAGCTCGCGCTCCTCCAACTGCTCTCCGTTGATAAGAGTCGCGGCGTTTTTGACACCCAAATACCCGATAGCAAACGGATTTTGCACGATAAGCGCGTCCATTTCGCCCGTCTCGAGCATGGAAACGGAGACAACATTTGTATCAAATCCGACTGCGCGAACGCGCTGAGCCGCGCC
>USQH01000146.1 GCA_900556765.1 uncultured Oscillospiraceae bacterium | reverse complement strand
CAGAATGCCGCAAATACGATTTTGTTTACGAGCCGTCATCATGCCTGCGAAAGCATGGCGACATGGGCACTGGAAGCGGCAACGGATGAGTGCATTCGCCTGTCCGATGCGCTGAAGAAGATGGACTGCAACCTGCTGGTTGTTCCGTTTGTCGATTTTGACGGTGTTTTTTCACAAATGTTGCGTTGCTATGAATTTTTGAAATTTTTTTCTCAAAACTATTGACAGACGCGTAAAATAGTGGTACATTAAACACAGTTAGCACTCGGACGCATAGAGTGCTAATGAAGAAAAAGAGAAAAAGTTGTGATGTAAATGGATCTTACACAGCGAAAACAGGATATTCTATCATCCATAGTACACATTTACATTGAAAACGGCGAGCCGGTAGGTTCAAAGCTGCTGTGCCAGCTTATCGGAAACGTGTCGTCCGCCACTATACGGAACGAAATGAGCGACCTCTCCTTTATGGGGCTGCTCGATCAGCCGCACACCTCCGCCGGTCGCGTGCCGACTGCCGAGGGGCTTCGATACTACGTTCGCAATTTGCTCGGTCACTGCTCGGTCAGCCGGTCGGATAAGTTTTTGATCGACTCGGTACTGCCGCGCATTGCCGCCGGTGACAATGTGCTTGAGGCTGCAACTGCGGCTTTGGCAGAGATTACACGCTGTGCGACGTTGCTTACCTCCGAGGCAGGCAGCTCAACCGGTATTCATACAGTCGAGCTTGTGCCGCTCTCCGGCCGCACCGTCGTCGTGATGCTTATCACATCCGACGGCAACGTTATTTCAAAAAAGGTTAAACTGAACGAGCCGCTTTCGTCCGACGCCGCAGAAACCTTTGTAAATATTGCAAAATCGACCCTCGCCGGCACCGAGCTTGCAAAGTACGATGCCGCCGCGTCGGGACGCCGGTTTATGGCTCTCGCAGGTGATCATGCCTATGACATCGCACCGATCGTTTCGGTGCTCGCCTCGCTCATTAATGAGGCCGACGGAGCGACCATGCGGTTGCAGGGACAGTCAAATCTGATGTGCTACGGCGGAATGTCTCCGACGACGGCACGCGAGATTTTCGACCTGCTTTCCCGTCGCCAGACGGCGATGAAGCTGCTTAACGATTGCTCGTCAGATCATGCGGGCGTTATCTTCGGCGATGAAACGGGATACAGCGCGCTCAGCTCGTCGAGCATAATCGCAGCGCGCTACCGAACGGGCGATGGCACGCGATTCGGCTACGTCGGCATTATCGGCCCACGCAGAATGGATTACGAGCGAATGATACCGTGCGTTGAATATTTTGCGCGCGGACTCGGTACAGTCATGAACGGAAAGGAATGAATGATATGGCAAAGAAAGAAAAGCAGAGCGATATCAATGAGGAGCAGACGGAAAATACCGTCAATAATACAGAGGAGCAGACCGAGCAGCAGACAGCGGCGGAACAGCCTGCCGAGCTTACCGCCGAGGAAAAACTGCAGCAGGATCTGGACTCGACCAAGGAGTCGCTGCTGCGTCTTGCCGCCGAATTTGATAATTTCAAAAAGCGTAACGACCGCGAGCGCGAACAGCTTTCGGCATATGTTAAAGCTGACACGGTGAAAAAGCTGCTTCCCGTTGTGGATAATATCACCCGTTCAGCGGCGTGCGACAGCTCGTCACCCGATTACACAAAGGGACTGGAAATGATAGTAAAGCAACTGCGTGAAACGCTTGACAAGATGGGACTTTGCGAGATTGAGGCAAAGGGTGTTCAGTTTGATCCGACTCTGCATGAGGCGGTCATGCACATTGAGGACGACGCCTTTGGCGAAAATGAAGTTACGGAAGTACTTCAGGCGGGATATAAACTGGGCGAGACCGTCCTGCGTCCCGCAATGGTAAAGGTAGCAAACTGATTTATCAGTTTTCATAAATACAGTTTACACATACACTTATTATATTAGGAGGAACTTTATTATGGGAAAAATTATAGGTATTGACTTAGGTACAACTAATTCTTGTGTTGCCGTTATTGAGGGCGGCGAACCTGTCGTAATTGCTAATGCCGAAGGTATGCGTACCACTCCGTCGGTAGTCGCTTTTTCAAAGACCGGCGAGCGTCTTGTCGGTCAGGTCGCAAAGCGTCAGGCTATCACTAATCCGGAGCGCACCATTTCGTCCATCAAGCGTGAAATGGGTACTGCTCACAAGGTAACCGTCGACGGAAAGGACTACACTCCGCAGGAGATCTCCGCTATCATCCTGCAAAAGCTGAAGGCTGACGCTGAGGCATATATCGGCTCGCCCGTTACCGAGGCTGTCATCACCGTTCCGGCATACTTCACCGACGCACAGCGTCAGGCGACCAAGGATGCCGGCAAAATCGCCGGTTTGGATGTAAAGCGTATTATCAACGAGCCTACGGCTGCTGCGCTTGCCTACGGCGTTGATAAGGAAAATGACCAGAAGATCATGGTATACGACCTCGGCGGCGGTACATTCGATGTATCGGTCATCGAGATGGGCGACGGTGTTCAGGAAGTTCTCGCTACCGCCGGTAACAACCGCTTGGGCGGCGACGATTTCGACCAGCGTATCATGGACTACATCTGCGATGCTTTCAAGGCGGAGAGCGGTATAGATCTTCGCGGCGACAAGATGGCTATGCAGCGTGTCAAGGAGGCCGCTGAAAAGGCAAAGATTGACCTTTCCGGCATGACCACCACCGACATCAATCTGCCATTCATCACCGCCGATGCGACCGGCCCGAAGCACTTTGAAACTTCGCTTACCAGAGCAAAATTCAACGAGCTGACTGCCGACTTGGTCGAAAAGACAATGGGTCCGGTTCGTCAGGCTCTGTCCGACAGCGGCCTGTCCGCTTCCGATATCAATAAGGTTCTCATGGTCGGCGGCTCGTCCAGAATTCCTGCCGTTCAGGAGGCTGTCAAGAACTTTATCGGCAAGGAACCGTTCAAGGGCATTAACCCCGATGAATGTGTAGCTGTCGGTGCTGCCATTCAGGGCGGCGTACTCGGCGGTGACGTAAAGGGACTGCTGCTGCTCGATGTAACTCCGCTTTCACTCGGTATCGAGACCATGGGCGGCGTTTCCACAAAGGTCATCGACCGCAACACAACCATCCCGACCAAGAAGTCACAGATATTCTCCACCGCTGCCGACGGTCAGACTTCGGTAGAGGTTCATGTACTTCAGGGTGAACGTGAATTTGCCAAAGATAACAAGACGCTCGGTGTCTTCCACCTTGACGGCATTGCTCCGGC
>USQH01000145.1 GCA_900556765.1 uncultured Oscillospiraceae bacterium | reverse complement strand
GTCGACGGCAAGGCAGCCGCCCGCCTCGACGCGCGTGGCATCGGCGCACTGCAGGATGAGGCTCCCGAGCCGCCGCAGCTCCTCCTTGAGCAGGCCGACGGCATTTTCCAGCCGGTCGCCGCGCAGGGAGTTGGAGCAGACAAGCTCCGCAAAATCCGCGCAGTGGTGCGCAGGGGTCATTTTTACCGGCTTCATCTCGGACAGGCGGACGGCAAAGCCGCGCTCGGCAAGCTGCCATGCGGCCTCACTGCCCGCAAGTCCCGCGCCGATCACGCGTACTTCGGTCATGCTTCGCTCTCCGTTTTTGTCTTTTTGCGTGCGCGCGGCGAGAATATGGATATGCAATCGGTCGAAAATAAGCTGGAAAAGCATAAGTGCAGTACATTCAATCGAAAAATAACTGCGCTTGCTTATCACTGGTTTGCAAACGGTGCATCCGATGAAACGACGGAAGCACTCGGAGATTTCATTTGCGGTTGCGGAATTTTTGGTAACGCCGAGAATCGGGTCGCAAATCAAATCGCTAACGGTGGCAGCAGCTTTATTTTGCGCCGCATCTTTCCGTCATATACGACAATGTGCTGCTATTTTCCGAAACTTAAAAATCATGGAATTTTGCTGCCGTATTATTGGGCAAAACGTATTGTTAATGCGGCTTTTAAACGCAATACAAAATTTTTCGATGAGGCGAAAATTAAGTCATCACTTAGTGAAGAAAAGGTTAATTCAGTGAAAAAGCTAAACGACGAGCTTGGTTTTTCCGACCAAACGCTGAAATACTGAAAATACCGCATAAACCGTATAACTAAAACAGCACCTGTCAAACAAATGACAGATGCTGTTTTTTATATGCTCTTAAAATTCGTTCCACGGGTATGTATCAGGAGGGGCGGCAGTAAAGCTCACGGTGTCGCCGCTCGCGGTATCGGTAAATTCGAGCTTGTGCGACCAAAGGGCAGGGGAGGCAAGTGCAATTTTGCTGCCGTAGCGGCGGTCGCCTGCTAAAGGCGTTTTACGCGACGAAAACTGTACCCTGATTTGATGCGTACGGCCGGTAAGCAGTTTAATACAAACGAGAGAAAGGCCGTTTGAACTGTTAAGGACATTGTAGTCGAGTATGGCCTCTTTAACGCCTTTTCTCATGCGTTTGACAACATAGCTTTTATTCTTTGATGAATCCTTAAAAAGCAAATCGGTATAACGACCGCTCGGCTCTGACGGCGTTCCTTCTATTACTGCAAGGTATTGCTTTAAAAAGCAGTGTTCGGCAATTTGCTTTGATAAGTGTGCGGCGGCTGATCTGTTTCTGGCGAATACCATTACGCCGCCGACCGCATTATCAAGCCGATGAACGCAAAATATATCGCCGCCGATCGCTTCGCTCAGCAATTGGGGCATATCACTTTCCGATGATACTCCGATCGGTTTAATGCTGACGACATAATCGTCGCTTATGTGCAGTATATCGGGCATTTTATCAGCCCACCTCTTTGTAGAATACATTCAACACTAAACTGTATAACGCCGATTCGTCGGGTATAAACATAGCATGCTCACCGTCAGATTCAGTTTTGCCCTCTATCCTTTTGAACTCAATTTCTGTTGAGCCTTTCATAAACACAGAGGTAAGAAAAGTGATTTTGTCGGCGCTTAAATTCGATACGGAGTAGTCATTGATTTTCTTGTACAAATTGAGAGGCGTACTTATATTGCTTTTTGTCATAGCGATAGCTTTTGCTGAAAAAGATTTGAGGTAATCGATCTGTCGTGTTATACGATAGTTGTTAGACTCAAGCTGTTTTATATTGCGGTAGTGAACATAGTCATACGCTTTGTTTCCGTGCAGGGTAACGGTCTTTCCGGTTTTCTTTGACCAGTCGGAGGTGTATCCGGGCACTTCAACGCCGCCTACCGCGTCGTTCAGAACCGCTATAGCTTTGTAGTCCATTGCCAAATAGGTGTTAATCGGTACACCGAGCAGAACATTTGTTGCAGACCAAACGCAGTTTTCGCAACTGAGCTGTTTTCCGTCGCCGTAAGCATAGGAGAGGCAGAGCTGGGATCTTTCTGTCCTAATGTAATTTCCCTCAACGGAGTATAGTTTTATATCGGTCATGATGTCACGCGACAGACAGATAACTGTGGTTTTTCCGGTGTTTGTGTCGATTGTTACCGCGTATATTGCGTCAGCCTGTCCGTTTTTGCCGTTAACAGCCGTTTTGTCAATATCCGCTTTGTCAATTCCCATGAACAGAATAGTTGTCATTGCCGTATTGTATTCGTATTTCTTACCGTTATAAAATACTATACCGTCATTGTCGATTTCAATATCGCTTCTGCTCGGCATTTTCGTATTGTCCGGACGGTTGAGCATTGACGATTTACCGCTGATAAACAAAAATGAAATAGTGTTCATAAACGAAAAGCATATAACAAATAGAATGATTAAAATGACGGTTGCTGCTTTTTTCTTTCCAAACAGCAGAGTAAGGTAGGCGCCGACAGCAAAAATCAGACCGACCGATGCAAAAGCAATAAGCGGAACGGCCAATACGGTCGATAATTCTGCGCAGGCGTATATGATGCAGAATCCGGTGTCAGCAACAATCAGTACTGCAATGGCAATAAGACATATTTTTTGCCACAGCTTATTAAATATCAGACAGTCTTTAGTATGTCGGCTCATCTTTTATAAGTACTCCTTGAACTAAATATCTGCTTTCGGGTTTGTTATTTGCCATACAAGTGCTCAGCGTAACTATCCTATCGTCAGTTGTCAGTGGCACTTCACGCGTGTTTTTTATCATAGTACTTGGATTTGCCGCGCTGCGCAGGTATTCGCCGAATACCTGCTTGTCGGAAAAGTCAAAAGAGTTTAATATGTGGCGATTATCGTATTCATAGGCAGAGAATATGCGGTAGGTAAGAATATGGCCGCGAATATAAATGTAAAAATACTCGTTTTCGTCAAAAAATTCTTTTTCCTTAAACTTATGAAGATGTCGGAACATGGTTCCGTTACGCATATTGTGGCCGTATATGACTGTGTTCGGATCGCTGAAATCGCGCTGATTACGCTTCTGAGTAAAAATTGATCCCGCGGCAGAATACTTCTTTTTGACAGTATGATCAATATAATACAGATCGTTTTCGGTAAAGCTCTGGACAATGGGGTAATCGATTTTTGTATTAGGAACGGTGATCCATGCGTAAATATCGGAATTCTCTTTTTCGAATTTATCGAAATCAATCGGGGTTTCAACTTTAACT
>USQH01000144.1 GCA_900556765.1 uncultured Oscillospiraceae bacterium | reverse complement strand
ATGACCGCTGCCGCCGATAAATGCCGACGCAGGGATTTTATAAACATCAGCACTGACGACGCAATTAATGCAAAAACACCCAGCATCGCGCAGACATGATATTCGATGTACTGCGCGATGATGAGCGTGAGCAATAATACTGCTGAGATAACTGCGAGCGGCCTTTTAGACATTTATATATGTATGGTCTGTATGGTCGATGGTCATTCCGTAACAGAAATGTTTGTTACTTAAAGAAAAGCGGCAGCTTTTCGAGGAAAACTATGTCGTCGCGATCGGCGGCGTCGCCCTCGGCAAGCACAGCACATGAGCAAGCTTCAATTCCGCCGGCGTTAGCAACCAACTTCTGTACGGCAATAAGCGACTCGCCGGTGGAAATAACGTCGTCAACGATCAGGACACGTTTGCCCTTAAGCATTTTGCCCTCTTCAGCTCCGATATACAGGTGTTGAACATTACCGGTGGTGATCGACTTTACCTCAACCGAAAACGGATCGTCCATATAGACCTTTAATCCTTTGCGTGCGACGACGTACGGCTTGCCGCACTGACGCGCCATCTCATAAGCGAGCGGAATACTCTTTGCCTCCGGCGTGAGGATAACGTCAAACTCAGGCACGCGTGCGAGCAATTGCTCGGCGGCGGCAATGGTGACCTCAACATCACCGAAAAGAATGAAAGCGGCAATATCCATCTTGTCACTGACGGGATAACGCTTAAGCTCCCTTTCCAGTCCGGCTATTTTTATTTTATATGTTGCCATTTCTCGTCAACCTCTCATTGATTTTTATGATTTACGCATTTAGGTAAAGCGCGCTGTCCCTGCATGATCAGCCCGGAGGCCACGCGAGACTGCGCTTTGCCAGCAGATGAAAATGCAGATGTCCCACCGTCTGACCTCCGTCGCGACCGCAGTTGTTGACCACGCGGTAGCCATCGGCAAGTCCCTCTTTTTCAGCTATCTTTGCAACGGCTTCAAAAATCTTCGCCACGACAAAGCTGTTTTCGGCGTTGATCTCATCGGCGCACTTAATATGCATTTTCGGCACGATCACCGCGTGAAAAGGCGCCTGCGGATCAATGTCAAGAAAAGCATAAACATATTCATCCGAATAAACCTCGGTCGACGGTATCTCACCGGCGATAATTTTGCAAAACAAGCAATTTTCCATTCAATAAGCACCTCCGATTTATTGTAATTAAAGGTAAAAAGCTACCGCAGGCTTATTTTATCATTCCGGACACAATGTCGGCAACAGCCGCAAGCGCCGCGTCAACCTTTGACGCATCCTTACCGCCCGCCATCGCACTGTCGGGACGGCCGCCTCCGTTGCCTCCGGCTATTTTTGCAACCTCGCGCACGATATTTCCGGCGTGTGCGCCGCGCTTTACCGCATCAGCTCCGCATGCGGCGCAGAATGTTACCTTTTCGCCGTCAACAGCCGCCAAAACAGCAACCGTATCGGTCATCTGTGCCTTAATATCGTCGCAAGCGGTACGCATTGCCGACGCATCGGTGCCCCAGAAGGGAGCCGCAACGACCTTAATTCCGTTCACATCGGCGGCGAAACTGAATATCGAATCCAGCTTTGACGACGCAATCTGTGAATTGAGCTTGTCTATCTTTTGCTTTTGCGCCTTTATTTCATCGTTGAGTGCGGTGATTCTGCCGACCAGTTCGTCGGCGCTCGACACCTTAGCCGCCGAAACAGCATTGTCAAGCTCGCTCTTGTATCCGCGGAGCAGATTCATTACGCCCTCACCCGTCACCGCCTCGATACGGCGGACACCGGCAGCGACCGAGCCCTCGGAAACGATGCGGAAAAGTCCTATCTCGGCAGTGTTTTTAACGTGCGTACCGCCGCAGAATTCCATTGACACATCGGGTACGTTTACGACGCGGACTATACTGCCGTATTTCTCGCCGAAGAGTGCCATTGCGCCCAGTTTCTTAGCCTCGTCAATCGGCATTTCTTTAATGTCAACATTGATTGCGGTAAGGATTGAGCGATTGACCATATCCTCGACCTCGGCAAGCTGCTCAGGAGTTACCGCGGAAAAATGAGTAAAGTCGAAACGAACCGAATCGCCCGTTACCAACTGACCCGCCTGCTCGACATGGGTGCCGAGCACTCGGCGCAAAGCCGCTTGCAGCAAATGTGCCGCTGTGTGGTTACGCATAGTCGCTCTGCGGCTTCTCTCGCAAACGGCGGCGTTCATCGTATCGCCGACCTTTATCATGCCGTTGCTCATTTCGCCTATGTGCATGAATATACCCGACGAGGATTTCTGTGTATCGGACACGGCGAAACTTGACTGAGCATCGGCGATAGTGCCTTTATCGCCTACCTGACCGCCGCTCTCAGCGTAAAACGGTGTTCTGTCAAGAATGATAACACCGTTTTCTCCCGCGGCAATGGTATCGGCAGGCTCACCGTCCTTGACTATCGCAAGCACGGTCGCGCTGCAGGTCATATCGGTGTAGCCGACAAATTCGGTTGCCGCCAGTCCGTCCGGCAGAGCCGCTCCGCTCTTCCACGCGTCGGCGCCGGCATTTTTGCGTGCGGCACGCGCACGCTCGCGCTGTTCTTTCATCAGCTCTGCGAAGCGGTCGCCGTCGACCGTAAAGCCGCGTTCGCCCGCGATATCGACTGTCAGGTCGAGCGGGAATCCGTATGTGTCGGCAAGCTTGAACGCATCCTCGCCGGAAATGATCTTGTTATCGCTCGATTTCATCAGCTCGTCAAGCAATCCGAGACCCTGATCAATGGTCTTGCCGAAGCTTTCTTCCTCGACGCTGATGACCTTTTTAATAAGCTCTTTTTTCTCCACCAGTTCGGGATAGGCATTTTTATTCTCGTTAATGACCGTCTCGCAAACGTCGGCAAGAAAAGCGCCCTTTATTCCGAGCATTCTGCCGTGGCGTGCCGCACGGCGCAGCAGACGGCGCAGAACGTAGCCTCTGCCCTCGTTGGACGGCATTACACCGTCACCGATCATAAAGGTGATTGAACGCACATGATCGGTCGTAACACGCAGAGAAATATCCTTTTGCGGATCGGTCTTGTACTCGATGCCGGCAATGTCGCTGATGTGCTTCATTATGTTGCGAACAGTGTCGACCTCAAAGAGGTTGTCAACGCCCTGCATTACGCAGGCAAGACGCTCAAGTCCCATTCCGGTGTCGATGTTTTTTTGCTTCAGCTCGGTATAGTTTCCGTTACCGTCGTTGTTAAACTGGGAGAATACGTTGTTCCATATCTCCATAAAGCGGTCGCAGTCAC
>USQH01000143.1 GCA_900556765.1 uncultured Oscillospiraceae bacterium | reverse complement strand
ACGAAAGCAGAATGTGCGGCGATTAATTCTATTTTGCGATCGGAACAGCGCCGGCTTTGCGAATCAGGTCGTTTGCCTTGGCGGAGGTCATGTACTCAAAGAATGCCTTTGCCGCCGGCGCAAGCTCCTCGCCTTCACGTGTCACCAGCGTGAACGGACGCTGTATGCTGTATGTACCGTCAAGCACCGTTGCCTCACTGCAAGCAACTCCGCCTACTTTGACCGACTTAATGCCGTTCTGACCCTCCACAGCGGAGAGGGAAGCATATCCGATGGCATTTTTGTTGCCGGCGACTGCCGAAATCACGGCGCCCGTCGAGGTCAGTTCCTGTGCAAGCACGCAGCCATCCTTTGTGTCGGTCACGCTTTCAAATCCGTCCCGTGTGCCAGAACCCGACTCACGGCCTATGCATGAGATTGGAAGGTCTTCGCCGCCTACTTCTTTCCAGTTTTTGATTTTGCCTGTGAAAATATCCTTTATCTGCGCTACCGTCAGATCCTCGACAGCAAGTTCCTTGTTTACAATAACTGCAATTCCGTCAAGTGCAACTGTTGTGCCTGAAAGTCCCGTTTCACTTGTTTTCAGAGCGCGGGAAGCAAGCCCGATGTCGCAAGTGCCGTTCTTTACCGACTCAATTCCCGTGCCTGAACCGGTAGGATCGTAAGTGATCTTTACGCCGTTGTTGTCTTTCATAAACTGCTCGGAAAGAATGTTGATCACCTTTTCCATAGAGGTTGAGCCGTTTGTGGAAACGCTGCCTGTCAGCACCGAAGATGTGTTTTCGTTTTCAGTCGTCTTTTTGCCTCCGCATCCTACCGTCAGCGTTCCAACCGTCAGTACGGCAAGTGCAAGCGCAATTACTTTTTTTGTTTTCATTTTACATATCTCCTTTGATACAAGTATTTGTACACTTCTTTCTTTGTACAACATAAGAATACCGCCGGCTCGTAAAGATTGTTACCGCAGTACTGTAAAATGCTTGTAAAAACGAAATGGGCAAAAAAATGCCGCAGAAGCCGTTTCAAGCTTCTGCGGTTAAAAGCGGTATTTTATTGTTTCGGGAATTTGACGATAAATTCCGTGCCGTCTCCGATCACACTGTTCACCGTTATCTGCGCCTTGTGAATTAAAACCGCGTGCTTAACGATGGAAAGCCCGAGACCCGTTCCGCCGACCTCTTTTGAACGGCTTTTATCCACACGGTAAAAACGCTCAAATATCCTGTCAAGGCTGTCCTGCGGAATACCTATGCCGGTATCTTTTACATACAGCATGGTGTTGTGTTCTTCGTTGATGACGGTAACGCTTACCTTACCGCCATGATGATTGTATTTAATAGCGTTGTCGCAAAGGTTGTAGACAATGCTGTAAAGCAGCTGCGGAACGCCGCGCATCGGCGCATTTTCGCCGTTCAGCGCGATTTCGACACCAACGGCTGCCGCCGTCGTTTCAAGACTGTCCACCGCGTTCTCGGCTATCCGATACAGGTCGCAGTCCTCCCATTCCATTTCGACTCCGCCGTTGTCCAGCTTTGTCAGGTCAATTATATCCTCTACTAATTTTGTCATTCTGCCCGACTCGCTGCGAATTTTTCCGGCAAACGGTTTGACATCCTCGTCCCTTGCCATACCGTTTTCCAAAAGCTCGGCATAACCGGAAATGGCGTGCAGCGGCGTTTTCAACTCGTGGGAGACATTGGCGGTAAATTCCTGACGGATGAGCGACGCTTTTTCAATCTGTTCCTTGTCGCTTTTGAGTTGTGCCTGCTGATGAGCGATGCGTCGCAGGAGCGGCTCAATCTCCTTGTAATCATCTTTATCAAAGTACTGCATCGGATTATCGGGATCTATATTATTGATCGGATCCACGATTTTCTTTGCCAGTCGGGATGCTAATATGAACGACATTACAAGAGCAATCACGGCGACTATACAAATTGGCTGAGAAAAGCCCATCAGCAGCGTCCAAACCGCCATCTGCACAATTGAAAGGCGAAGAACTGATCCGTCCGGGAGCTTTTGCGCGGCGTAGAGCTGTTTATCGGCCAGTGTGTGAGAGTATCGGCTGCTTTCTCCGTAGCCTTCCGCCAACGCCTGCTTGACCTCCTCGCGTTCAAGATGATTTTCCATCTTTGATGTGTCTGCTTCATTATCATAGAGAACGGTGCCGTCGGCGGCAATCCATGTAATGCGGTAGTCCTCCGCGTTCATGTTGTCGAAATAATCCGCTCCCGCCAAAGTAACGCCCTGTGCCGCAAGCTGTGTTTCCGCCTTCAACTGTTTCATTTGCACGCCGGAAAAGTAGTCATATGAAATGCCCATTATAAAAACAAGAGACGCCAGAAACACAACTATTGCAACGCTCCAAATGGCATTGAATATTTTCTTGTTCATTCCGATTCCTCCATTTTATATCCCACACCGCGAACAGTCTCAATCAGCTCTCCGCATTCGGCGAGCTTTGTGCGGAGAGTGCCGATGTGAACATCAACCGTGCGCGTTTCGCCGGTAAAATCGGTTCCCCATATCCTTGACAGCAAGATCTCACGCGTAAACACCTGACCGACATTTTCCATCAGGAGTTTCAGCAGTTCGTACTCCTTTAATGTGAGCGATACATTCTTTCCGCTGACCGATACAGCGTGCCGTCCCTCGTCCAGCATAAGCGCGCCGCAGGTGAGAACCTTTGGCTGCTTTGGCGATGCGCGGCGAAGTACTGCCTTTATTCGCGACACCATTTCCATCATTCCGAACGGCTTTGCAAGATAATCATCCGCGCCTGTGTCAAGGCCGATGACCTTATCGTATTCGCTGTCCTTGGCGGTGGCCATAATGACCGGAATATCAGCCGTCAGCGGCGAGCCGCGCAGCTTTTTCAGTATGGAGATCCCGTCCTCGCCGGGCAGCATAATGTCGAGCATTATCAGCTCCGGTGTATGTTCACGCAGTGCGTTCCAAAAATCATGGCTGTCCGAAAAGCCCCGTGCTTCAAACCCGGATGCCTTAAGCGTATAAAGCATTAAATCCCTGATACTGCTGTCATCTTCTACGCAGAATATCATAAGAACGCCTCCTAACTTTTTTTCTTCCTTAATAATAGTACTCGATTGTAAACCTTGTCACCGATGTTTTGTAAAATGTAAGTAAAGTCTCAGCCGATCCCGTATTTTGTCGGACTCCTATCCTTCAGGAGAGTTACCATTTTAATTACATATAAAAGTATTGCTAATTTGGAAGTCAAAGCACATCCATTCCGTCACAAATGTCATTGTCATCAGCTATATAATCAATATTACTAAAG
>USQH01000142.1 GCA_900556765.1 uncultured Oscillospiraceae bacterium | reverse complement strand
TTGATGTAATGCTTAATACAAACCGTATCGGGCGAGGCATCGGCCGCAGTAAAAAAGAAGCCGAGCAGCTTGCGGCAAAGGAAGCGCTCGAATTGATGGGCGAGTGATATGAGTCACTCAAATATTGCGATATTCGTACCGCATCTCGGATGCCCGTGCAAATGCAGCTTTTGCAATCAGTTTTCGATAACCGAGCATATAACCGTTCCGCACGCCGCTGATGTTGACAACAGCGTTATGCGTGCTTTGCAGTCAAAAAAATATGATCCGTCAAACGGCGAAATCGCCTTTTTCGGCGGGAGCTTTACAGCAATTAACAGAAACCTTATGCTCGAACTGCTCACTGTCGCTAAGCATCATATTGATTTAGGTCATGCAAAGGGAATACGCATTTCCACCCGTCCCGACTGTATAGATGATGGGATACTGTCGATTTTGCGTGATTACGGTGTAACGTCGATCGAACTCGGCGCGCAAAGTATGCGCGACTCGGTGCTGACGGCTAACGGTCGAGGCCATACCGCCTCTGATGTCGAATCAGCATCACAGCTTATTAAGAGTAACGGTTTTGAGCTTGGACTTCAGATGATGACGGGACTTTACGGCGACGATGACGACGGCGCAGTGTACACAGCGCAAAAGTTTATTGATATAGCGCCCGAAACGGTCAGGATATACCCGACAATTGTTTTGGAAGATACCGCTCTTGCTGAAAAATTTCGCAACGGTGAATATACACCGCAAAGCGTCAATGATGCCGCGGCGCTGTGTTCACGCCTGTTGCCTATGTTTGAAAATGCAGGAATAAAAGTAATTCGTCTCGGACTGCACAGCATTGATTTGGAACGGTATGTCGCCGGACCGTGGCATCCTGCTTTCAGTGAGATATGTGAAAGCTTAATTTATCGTAAAATTATAGCTAAAGAATTGACGGAGAAGGGCAGTTATAAAGTGTTTACGGCACCGCGTGAGCTTTCGAAAACGCTCGGACAGTGCAAATCAAATAAAGAGTATTTTGAAAACAACGGTTTTTACATTGATTTTTATACAGACAGCGGTTTAACACCGCGAAACATCAGGGTGGAAAGGAAGTGATGAGCATTGAGGCTCAAATCAATTGAGATACAGGGATTTAAGTCGTTCGCGGACAAGACGGTACTGCATTTCGGTCAGGGGATAACTGCTGTTGTCGGACCAAACGGCAGCGGAAAAAGCAACATTTCGGATGCTGTTCGTTGGGTACTGGGTGAACAGTCGACAAAAACGCTGCGCGGTTTCAAAATGGAGGATGTCATATTCAGCGGTACTGCGTCACGCAAGGCGCAAGGCTTTGCCGAGGTAACACTTGCTATTGATAATGTCAACCGTCAGCTTCCGTGCGATACCGATGAGGTGCTTGTCACGCGCCGTTATTATCGCTCGGGTGAAAGTGAATACCGTCTGAATAATGCCGGCGTCCGTTTGCGCGATATACATGAGCTGTTTATGGATACAGGTCTAGGACGGGACGGCTATTCCATGATCGCTCAGGGAAAGATCGACGATATCGTAGGTACGAAAAGCTCATCCGAACGCCGCGATATTTTTGAGGAAGCGGCGGGTATTTCCCGTTACCGTTACCGCAAACTGGAAGCGGAACGCAAGCTTAACGCGGCGGAGGAAAACCTGCTGCGTCTGAGAGATATTTTGTCCGAATTGGAGTCGCGTGTAGGCCCTCTTGCGGATCAAAGCAAAAAAGCTGAAAAATTTATTGAGTATTCAAAGGAACAGGAAGAACTTCAGATCGGAGTATGGCTGAATACCCTTTCAAAATATAAGGATGTTCTGCGTGAGCAGGAAAATAAGATAACCCTTGCCAGAGCACAGTACGACGATATTAACGAAAAAACGGCGCAGACCGACCTTACTCTTGACCGGTTGACAGAGCGCTCACAGCAGCTTATTGTCTCAATTGACGAAGCACGCCGTGCAGCGTCCGAGTGTGAGGAACAGGCGGCGCGTATCGACGGTGATATCGCAGTAAAACGCAATACTATCGAACATAATAATGAAACTATATCCCGAATCAATCGCGATATAGACGCTTTAAAGGACAGCGATGCCGCAGTAGTTGCTGAGATAGAGTTGAAAAATGCTCAGATCGAGGAAAAAAATGAGCAAATAAAACAAACCGACGAACGCTTTGCCGACGCGCAAAGCAGATTACTCAACCTTGTCAGCGAAAGCGACAGCTTTTCTCAGCAAATCGAAACACTGAATTCGGAACTGAACCGTATTGCCGCGGCAACTGCCGAGCAGAAAATCGAGCTTATGTCATCGCGTGCGTCGTCGGAGGAAATCGGTACTCGTACCGTTAATATTTCCTCTGCAATTGATGAAAAAAGCGTTGTTATCGGTGAATTGAAAAAAGAATTGGCCGATCTTGACAGCGATCTTAAAAGTTGCGACGATTTGATTGGTGAATGTACGAATGCAATCAGCGGGCGTGAAATCCTGCTGCAAAAACGCCGCGAAAAATACGATGGCATCAAGCAAAATATAGATAAACTCGTGCTGGATGAGAGCGAAAAACGACGCCGCGCGCAGATGATCGAAGAACTTGAGCGCAGTATGGAGGGCTTTGCCCATTCGGTCAAGGCGATAATGAACAGTTCAAAGCACGGCGATCTTAACGGCGTTCACGGAACGGTGTCGCAGCTCTTGCACGTTGACAGCGAATATGCCGTTGCAATTGAGGCGGCGCTCGGAAATGCACTTCAGAATATTGTAATGTCGTCCGAGGAAGCCGCAAAACGGGCTATCAATTATTTAAAATCGACCAAGGGCGGCAGAGCAACTTTCCTGCCGTTGACTTCCGTACGCCCACGCCACTTTAATCACGGCGATGTGAAAAACTGTATCGGCTATGTCGGACTTGCTAATGAGTTGATAAGCTGTGACAGCAAATATAATGTTATTGCATCGTCTTTGCTCGGTGAAATAGTGGTTGCCGATAATATCGACAGTGCGGTATCAATTGCACGAAAATTCGGTTATAGATTTAAAATCGTTACTCTCGACGGACAGATCGTCAATGCAGGCGGTTCAATGACCGGCGGCTCACTTTCCAAAAATGCCGGATTGCTCAGCCGCGTAGGCGAAATTAAGCGCCTGCGTGAGGAAGCTGACGTTATTGCCGAACAGATCGTTTCGGAAAATGAACGCCTGAAAAATGCAAAAGAGGCTGTTGCAACGCTTGATGCCGAAATTTTGGCGGCGAAAGGCGAGCTTACCACCGCCAATGAGGATAAGATACGAGTCCTTGGAGAGGTTAGGCGCGTTTC
>USQH01000141.1 GCA_900556765.1 uncultured Oscillospiraceae bacterium | reverse complement strand
AAGTTGCATTTGTAGCAAAAAAATAAATCCGCAGAAATGCGGATTTATTTTTTATAAAGCTTTTTTGTGACTTTAACTTGACGCAAATTGTGTCTGAAAAGCAGCGAAATTTCGCACAAAACACAATTTTGCACAAAACGCATAAAAATTCACACGGAAAATCGTAGAATTTTCACATCAAAATAATAGCCGCCGGAACATAAGCACCAGTCTGTATAAACGGAATTTCGCAGAAGGCAGAAAGACTGTTTCTTTTTAACTATTAGGGAAATCCATATAAGAATGGATTTCTATTTTTGTATAATTTATACTTTACTTTTAATTTTTTGACATTCACTATTTTATAATATACAATCCAAGTATATGCAAACTGAATTATACTGAAATATTAAAATAGTAAGGAACGAAAAAGCATCTGCAATACTTGATGCCGGCTGCGGAACAGGTGCACTTACTGAAATGTTGGCGGAAGCTATGCCGCAAACAAATTTCACAGGCATTGATCTGTCAAAAAATATGATTAAAAAAACTGACAATAAAAACATCAAAAATGCACAATTTATTGTAGGAGACTGCGAGAATCTTCCCTTTTCCAATGAAAGCTTCGACATCGTAATTTATGCAATGAGCATACACCATTATCCCAACCCTGAATCATTTGTTAAAAACGTGTTTCGGATATCAACACCGGGCGGAAAACTGATCATCAGAGACCCTTCCGCTTCGGATCTGAAATTGTTTTTTTATCGCACATTCGGATATTACAGATATCTTAATAAATTTAAGTCTAACGGTGTTGTAAAATTTTATTCTCCCAAACAACTCATTAAAATTCTCCGTAGCAAAGGCTTTCAGATATTATCGGCATCACGTATAGGCAACAACAGACTCCAAGTAGTAGCAGAGAAGGTGTAAAACAATGAATCGGGATGAATTTATTCAAAGCTGTTTCAGAATGGTCGGCATGCTTTCAAGCCGTACAAATGCACCGCATATTTTCAAATGCGGTGTTACACTTTATACGGCTGAAACTCATATAATAGAGCTTATAAGAGAAAATGAAGGGCTGTCAGAGGTAAATTTGACCCAAATACTCGGTGTAACAAAGGACGCAGTGTCACAAATTATAAAAAAGCTTGAAGAAAAAGAACTTATCGAACGAACAAAAGCTTTAAACGAAAAGGGACGGTTACCCTTGAAATTAACCACATTGGGAAAGCAGGTCTTTGATGAACACAGAGAAATTCATATTTCTTATGCTTGAATTATACAAGCAGTTGGAAGCAATGCCGTCCGAACAAAGAGAAGCTGTTAAAAAATTTATAGTTATGGAAGAAAAAACGGTAGAAAGGCTGACAAAAAGATGAAAATAAAAAGCGATTATAAAAAAGACTGCTTTGACGGTATTCTATATCCTTCAGAAAACCGCAAAGACAAAGTTGTAATTACTTTGTCAGGGAGTGACGGCGGCATTACTCATGCTGTGAAAATGGCAAAATATTTTCAAGCTCATGGTGTTCCGGCTTTGGCAGTAGGATACTTCAGAACCAGGCACACTCCCAAAAGCCTTTCAAATATTCCCTCAGAATATATTGATAAAGCCGTAGTTTATTTAAAAAAGTAAGGATATGACAAGATAGCAATTCAAGGTGTATCAAAGGGAACGGAGTACGCTCTACTTGCAGCAGCCAATAACCCTCAGATAACCTGCATTATTTTGAAAGCGCCTTCATGGTTTTACGGCGAGGGGCTTGTGAAAGGACAACCCTCAGGTCATTCCTGCTGGCAGAAAAACGGAAAAGAAATACCGTTTACACCTTATAAAACAAGAAAATTTAACATAATGAAGGAAATGAAAAAAGCAGACGAATACAATCTTTTGTCAATCAACTCCGACAAAAAAACAGTTTCGGAATCAGTAATTTCGATTGAAAAAGCAAACGGGCCGATACTGATATTTTCGACAAAAGCGGACAATGTCTGGCCGTCGGCAGAAAGCGGCGAAAAACTTATCGAAAGACTTAAAGCAAACAATTTTCAATACCCATTCAAGCACATATGCTTTGAAAGAATGTGCCATATTATGATGGAAAATGCAAACGGAATGACGAAGCTTATTTCAAAATCGGAAAAAAAGTATCCTGCCGAATGTGCAGAAGAAAGAAAATCTATGGAAAAAGAAACACTGAACTGGATAGAAAATGTTTGGTAACAGAGTTTTAAAAGCACCGATGCAAAACAAAAAAGCTCTGCGTCGGTGCTTTTAAATCGGTTTTTATGCTTAAATCTATTATTTATGCGCCGTAATATTCCCTATTCTTCAACATAAAACTAAAAAAGGGCATATGTCAACAGCCTACGCTTGCAGATAGAACAAGCGTAGGCTGTTTTTTTATAATTACCGTCTTATGCTTTGAGCATTGCAATTGCGTCGCCGATAGTTTTTTCATGGGCTTCTTTGCCGTATTTATCAACCTCGGCTTTATTCTTTTCGCCGTGTGTTAAGCATCCGGCGCCGCCTATACAACCGCCGACGCACGCCATGCCCTCGATAAAGTTGGCGTCAAGCATACCTTTGCTCTTTTTAAGCAGGGCAATCCGGCAAGCCTCGATACCGTCGCAGGCGCACGGCTTCAGTTGGAAGTCGTCAATTCCGTTTTCCTTTAATCCCTGCGCCACAGCATCGGAAAGTCCACCGCTGCGTGCAAATATTCTGCCGAAATAGGACGCATTATCCAACACATCCTCCTGCAAAGAAGTAATATCGATATATCTGCTGTCAAAGAGTGCTTGCAGTTCTTCGAAGGTCATTGCAACATCAACGTACGGTCTGACGCTTTCCTTTTGAACCTCTGCTTTTTTGGCAGTACACGGACCGATAAACACCACCTTGCACGGTGCTTCATGCTCCTTTATATACTTGGAGATAGCAGCCATCGGCGACAGATTATGCGACACCAAAGGCAACATATCAGGGAATGATTTTTCAATATAGCTTACAAACGCCGGGCAGCACGAGCTTGTAAGGAAGCCCTTTTCGGCAAGTTCCTTGGATTCTGCGGCAGCCACCATATCGGCGCCCAGCGCCGCTTCGATAACCGTGTGGAATCCGAGCGATTTCAGCCCCGAAATCACCTGACCGAGCTTGGCATAGGTAAACTGGCTGGAAATGGACGGTGCTACAACAGCGAAAACCTTGTATTTTGTGTTGTTCTCGCTCTTTTTGATTATATCTATCGCGTCGAGAATATAGGATTTATCGGTTATCGCACCGAACGGGCACTGATACACGCACGCTCCGCACGCAACACATTTTGAATTGTCAATCGCCGCCGCTTTGTTT
>USQH01000140.1 GCA_900556765.1 uncultured Oscillospiraceae bacterium | reverse complement strand
AGGGCATAGTTCTGGAATACCATCGCAATACCACGGTCTCTCGGTGCTGTCTCGTTCACTCTTTTGCCGTCAATATACAGATCTCCTTCTGTAATCTCTTCGAATCCGGCAATCATACGAAGTGTTGTGGATTTTCCACATCCAGACGGTCCTACAAATGCGATAAATTCTTTTTCTTCTATATTAAGATTAAAATCATCTACAGATTTGTGTTCTGCTCCTGCATATTTTTTTCCGATATGTTTAAATTCTATAAAACTCATAATTCATTAACCCTCCTTGGAACCAGTTGATGTTACACCTTCTACAATCTGTTTGGAGAACAGTGCATAAATAATAATAACAGGGATTGTGATCAGTGTGATTACTGCAAGTGTCTGTCCCATTGTTGTATTGTCATTGGATGTTATGGAGTTCAGACCAATCTGCGCGGTCAGAAGATCACTGGATGTAAATACAAGTGACGGCCAGAGATAGTCATTCCATACTCCAAGGAATGTAAACACACTGACAGTTGCAACGACTGTCTTTGACATTGGCAATACCATGGTAAAGAAATATTTTACCGGACTGCAGAAGTCAAGCTGTGCCGCCTCATAAACATCATCTGGCAGACTTACGAAAACCTGTCGGAACAGAAAGATATTAAACGGATTCACGATCATTGGAAGTACATATCCAATCACGGTATTCAGCAGTCCTGCTTTTGCAATGATCAGAAAGTGTATCGTGATAACGGTTTCTGTCGGTACGATCAGAAGCATCATGATGATCAAAAGCCACTGGTCACGGAATGGAAAGTTGATCTTTGCAAGTGCATAGCCTGCAAGTCCGTTTACAATAACCCCAAGTACGATCAGCAGTGCCGCATATCCCAGAGTATTAAGCATGTAACGAAGGAAATTGGTATCTGTCAGAATCGTAATATAGTTTTCAAAATAATTTCCGTTTACCGTCACCGGAGCCGTAGTGTAAGAATTGCTGTATGCCGTGGGAATATTGATAAAGCGGTTATTCTGAACCACAAAATTCTTACTCATATCCAGCGTTGCGGTGGCCCAGGTTCCAATGGCCATGAAATTGCTGTGCGGCGCCTGTTCGGAGAGGAAAGTATTTCCGGTTATATTATAATGGACGTTTGCCGTGCCCCATTGCAGAGCAAGAATATTGTTATTGGAGGATGCACCCGTATCGTTATTGGCAAACACATTGTTATCAAAACTGATATCGACGCGGCTCTTGCTTCCGATATTGTTATTATTGTCGGCATTAGAACGCACACGTGCATTGATAAGCTGCGAGGTTTTGGAACGAAGCATGGAATTCTTCAAGGTGAAAGACATATCATCCGTTGTTTCGTTCATGGTTATACCGTCCAGCAGTTTTTTCGTGCAGGCGGAATCCATATACAAGCCGTCAACCGTACACTTATCGGCTGCCAAATACAGCGCATTGGCATTTTTCAATCCCTCAAAACGGATGTTTTTCAAACTGATATCACGTACAAAAAGATTACTCCATGTGCTGGAATAGGGATAGAAATACAAGGGCTGAATGGTGCCGGTAAGACCGGTAAAGTAAAGATTTCGGATATCAAATTTGCAGGCTCCCGCTGTCGCGGTATTATTGCAAATCATACCTGCACCGTTAAAAGCAACACCGTCTATTGTAATATTCGTTACCGTTGCGCTGACCGTCCAGCGCGCTTTAACGACCGTTTTATCCGATTGACTCCACTTGGCGCTTAACTTCCAGTCTTCCGTAACAGTAGCGCCCTTTTCATTGGGATTATAGCCCGCAAGCGCTCCGAGAACGGTAATGTTTTTACCGAAAGTAGCCGCTCCGTATTCGCCGGCCAGTACCACTAAGGTGCCGGACTCCGGTGTAGCGTCGATTGCTGCCTGCAAATCGGAAAATGCATTATTACCCCATGTTAAGGAGTACTCCTTATCGCGATATGTATATTTTGCCGGCAAAGTCTCCTCGGTCCACGATGCACAAACCAAAATATCCTGATCGGAAAGCGTAATCGTTGTTCTGTCATCCGACCGGCCGATAAAATCGCGGTCGGTATAATACCAATCGCTTTTAGCCGGTGTGGTGGACGCCCATGACAGATTACGTACGCTTCCCTCAATGGTTTCATAATAGTTGCCGGACAAGTCTACCTGACCGCCCGCTTCGGTAAAGCCAAAAGCTGTACCAATGCCGATAAATTTATTTTTGTGCACGGCTATATGATTGCTGTACACCTGTGATGTATCATCCGAATAGCCGGCAACCGCCACATAATTGGAGGCAGTCGGCACCGTGCTGATAAAGGTATTGTTGGTAATCTCTATATAACTGTTCGCCGTATTCTGTTTAAATGCCGCCGTAAAGTTTATAGAGGACGCCTTGGAATCCGGATTATAAAATACACAGTGGTCCAGCACTGCTGTAGCTTTATACTTTTCCGCAATACCGGTATTCAAAGCGATGCCGTTTGCACTCTTGGCATTGGTTGCCAGATTCAAATAAACAGGACGGGATACAGCACAGCGGAACATACTGTCGCGTACTGTAAACCGAACAGCATTTTTCGAAGCGCTTGCAAACGACGTAGTCAGCTCGGTGAAAAGCGGCTTTTTGCAGTCAGAGGCCATATAAACACCTGAAATATCTGCACTTTCCGCCGTCAAAGCCATAACCGGCTGAGCGGTCTGCCCCTCAACGCGAAGGTTTTCAATTACAACATCTCTTTGATATACATTATTACCGCCGTAATAGGTTTGCAAGTAAAGCGGCGCCGTATTTTTGTTGGAATCTTTAAGATAGATATTTTTCAATGTTATCTCAGCGCTGCCCGCCGCACCGCAATTGGAGCGCAGCTGACCTCCGCTTGTAAGATAAAGACCGTCCACTGTCACCGCATTGCACGCACTGTAAACCGTACTGCCGTTCACACCTAAGTGCATAGTGCCGGTAAACACGGTTTCATTGCTGCCGCGCTGATCGGAAAGCGTCCAATCCGCTGTTTCGGACGCACCTTTAACATTGGGGTCAATTCCCGCTTTAGCGCCCAAAATATTCAGATTTTTCTGAATATAAACATTGCTTTCACTGTAAGTGCCCGCGGTTATAATAACATTACTGCCGGCTGTGGCAGCATTACAGGCAGCCTGAATTGTGGAAAACGCATTTTCGCCCCAGGTTAGGGTGTACGTTTTCCCCTGAAATGTGTAGGTCGCCGGCGTGCTGCTCTCGCTCCAGCCGCTGCCGACCAGTTTGTCATTGTCTGACAATGTATAATCCGTCACCGCAGAAGACAGGCAAACAACGCTCATACAGGACAAGATCATACAAATGCTGAGAATCAGACAAATCGTTCTTTTAG
>USQH01000139.1 GCA_900556765.1 uncultured Oscillospiraceae bacterium | reverse complement strand
CTTACCGTCATTCAATGACCTGGTTGAACGTGGTGTATGGCAAGAAATGGCAACCCGGATTGTTTGTAGGGTATTTGAAAAACCTGGGGGCAGGCAAGGATATTGTTGGACCGACTTATGGAGTGGGACTCGATGTGGATCAGGTCTTTACCACTAATTTGCAACTGTCGTATGTGTTGCCTCACTGGAAACTAGGAGTGGAGTACAGCCCGTCTCTGGCCTGGTATGGCGACCGTACACTTGCCGACGGACGTATTCGTGATACCCATTCAGTAACCAATCACCGTATATTAGGTGTATTAATATATTCATTCTGATGAAAACGCTGATAATTGGAGCAAACGGCTTTACAGGCAGACGCATCTTGCAACATCTGTCTCTGTGTGGTGGGTATGAACTGACAGGATGCTCCCTGCATAAAGATATTCAGCCGGAGAGTAATACCCGTTTCGTTCAGGCGGATATCAATGATCATCCGGCCATCGGGCGATTGATCGGGGAGATGCGTCCTGATGTCGTGATAAATGCTTCCGCACTTTCCGTACCCGATTATTGTGAGTCCCATCATGAAGAGGCGCATGCCGCCAATGTACTTGCCGTTGAAAATATGGCGCGTTGCTGTGAACAGGAAGGTAGCCGTTTTATTCATCTGTCGACCGATTTTGTCTTTGACGGAAAGAATCGTTCTTTATACATCGAGGAAGATATTCCGGCTCCGGTGAATTATTATGGCCTGTCGAAATATCAGGGAGAATTGGCCGTGGCTGCCAATTGCAGTAATTATGCGAATGTCCGCGTGGTCGTTGTCTACGGAAAAGCATTGCCGGGGCAACATGGCAATATTTTGCAACTGGTAAAGAACCGCCTGGAAGCTGGTCAGCAGATACGGGTCGTTTCCGATCAGTACCGTACACCGACTTGGGTAGAGGATATCGCTATCGGAGTAGAAAAACTGATGCATGTTTCTCTAAACGGTACCTGGCATATTTGTGGAGGCGAATGCCTTTCGATAGCCGATATCGCTTACCGTGTTGCCGATTATTTCAAGCTGGACCGTTCATTGATTATCCCGGTCACCACCGAAGAAATGAACGAAGCGACTCCGCGTCCCCGTTTCAGCGGACTGAGCATCGAAAAAGCAAAACGTGAATTAGGCTATACTCCTCATACCCTTGAAGAAGGAATGGCGGAGATGAGATAGAATCATATATAACAAGCAATATGAGCACAGAAAACAAAAACTCTTTAGAACTGAAGTACGGCTGTAACCCCAACCAGAAGCCGTCGCGCATTTTTATGCAGCAGGGGGAATTGCCTATAGAGGTATTGAACGGTCGTCCCGGATATATCAATTTTCTTGACGCACTCAATTCGTGGCAGCTTGTAAGTGAGCTGAAATCGGTGCTTGGACTTCCTGCCGTTGCATCTTTCAAGCATGTCAGCCCCACTTCTGCTGCGCTCGGCATAAAATTGCCGGAAAAACTTAAAAAAGCGTGCTTTGTTGACGATATCGACGGACTGGATGATTCACTTCTCGCCTGCGCTTATGCCCGTGCTAGAGGCACCGATCGTATGTGCTCATTCGGTGATTGGGTCGCGATGTCCGATGTGTGCGATGTTACCACCGCAAAACTTATCAAGCGCGAAGTGTCCGACGGCATAATTGCTCCGGGCTACGAGCCGGAAGCGCTTGAAATACTAAAATCCAAGCGCAAAGGAAATTATAATATCGTCCGGATCGACCCCGATTACAAACCTGCCGCTATTGAACATAAACAGGTATTCGGCATTACTTTTGAGCAGGGCAGAAATGACCTCCTGATTGATAAAAATATGCTCAAAAATATTGTTACCGATAACAAATCTCTGCCTGAAAGCGCTGTTCGTGATCTTATTGTGGCGCTTATTACTCTAAAATACACTCAGTCTAACTCTGTCTGCTACGCCGTTGACGGACAAGCGATAGGCGTCGGCGCCGGCCAACAGTCGCGCATACACTGCACGCGCCTTGCCGGTTCAAAGGCTGATACATGGCAGCTTCGCCAGCATGAAAAGGTGTTGTCACTGCCGTTCTTGCCTACGCTCGGCAGACCTGAACGCGATAATGTCATCGACGGCTACATTAACCAGAATGAGGAAGATGTCTGTGCCGACGGAATTTGGCAGCAGTACTTTACTTCTCAGCCGCAGCCGTTTACCGTAGAGGAACAGAAGAAGTACCTTAACGGTATTACCGGCGTTTCGCTCGGTTCGGATGCGTTTTTCCCGTTTGGCGATAACATTGAACGCGCTCACCGCAGCGGCGTTTCCTATATTGCCGAACCCGGCGGTTCTATACGCGACGATCTCGTTATAGATTGCTGTAATAAGTACGGTATTGCAATGGCGTTTACGGGTATTCGCCTGTTCCACCACTAAGGAGGCCGCGATGAAGGTAATGGTAGTCGGCGGAGGCGGCAGGGAACACGCCATAATCCGCAAGTTGAAAGAAAATAAAGACATCACCGAGCTGTACGCTCTGCCGGGAAACGGCGGCATTGCCGCCGACGCTGTCTGCGTACCGATCGGTGCAAAGGATATTGACGGCATAGTAGCTTTTGCTCGCGAAAATCGAATTGATTTTGCCGTCGTCGCTCCCGACGATCCGCTCGTGCTCGGCGCGGTCGATGCGCTGAACGGCATCGGTGTGCCCTGCTTTGGACCCGATAAAAAGGCGGCAGCAATTGAGGGAAGCAAGGTTTTCTCAAAAAATCTGATGAAAAAGTACGGTATTCCTACCGCCTCTTATGAGACGTTTGACAGCATGGATGCCGCACTTAAGTATGTTCGCACAGCGCCGCTACCGACCGTTATCAAAGCGGATGGACTGGCTCTCGGAAAGGGCGTTGTGATTGCCGAGACCCGCGAGCAGGCGGCAGATGCCGTGCGTTCAATGATGGAAGACAGAATTTTCGGAGAAAGCGGATCAAACATTGTTATCGAGGAGTTTTTGATAGGTCCAGAGGTTTCCGTTCTCGCTTTTTGCGACGGCAAAACGGTAAAGCCTATGGTGTCGTCAATGGATCATAAACGCGCAAACGACGGTGATCTTGGCCCCAATACCGGCGGTATGGGTACCGTCGCACCAAATCCGTATTACACGGCTGATATTGCCGACGAGTGTATGAAAAAAATATTTTTGCCTACCGTTCGTGCAATGGAAGCCGAGGGCAGACCGTTTCGCGGCTGTCTCTACTTCGGGCTGATGTTGACTCCCGACGGCCCGAAAGTTATTGAATATAACTGCCGTTTCGGCGATCCTGAAACTCAGGTGGTACTGCCGTTGTTGAAAAGCGATCTGTTTACCGTAATGAAAGCCACTGCTGACGGCACGCTCGTCGATACTACAGTCGAATTTTCCG
>USQH01000138.1 GCA_900556765.1 uncultured Oscillospiraceae bacterium | reverse complement strand
TCATGGTCGTCATCATCGAGAAAATCATGATAAAAACTATTCGAGTATGTATTTTCCGAACCGTCGGGCAATAATCCCGATCTGATCGGAAAAGCTGAACATACAACAATCAGCGTTATAAAAGCAAGAGCAAAAGCCATACATTGAAAAGCTTTTCTCATTCGTACCTCCGAAATACTATGCCTTTATTTTCGGCGCAATAAATTTCATTATCATATCGACTGACTGTTCAAGATTATTACCGGTCGTGTCGATAACAGCAGCGTCATCAGCCGGTTTAAGCGGCGCCACAGAGCGATGCGAATCGTTATAATCGCGCTCATTCAGTTCCGAAAGAACTGTTTCATACTGGACTTCCTCGCCTTTGGCGATCAGTTCCTTATATCTGCGCATCGCTCTTTCCTCAGGCGATGCAGTGAGGAACATTTTGATTTGAGCATTCGGCAAAACGACCGTTCCAATGTCTCTGCCGTCCATAATAATATTGTTTTTATCTGCCATATCGCGCTGTAAACTGAGCAGAAATTCTCGCACTTCAGGAATAGCCGATACCTTCGACGCCGCCATTGACACCTCAGGCTTTCGTATATCCTCAGAAACGTCTTTTCCGCAAAGAATAACGCGCTGTTTATTATCAACGTATTTCAGTTCAACCGAAATATCTTTCAATTTGCCGGTTATTGCATTACTGTCAGATAAATCGACATTGTTTTCGAGCATATATAAGCCGATCGAGCGGTAAAGCGCGCCTGTATCGACATAAATAAAGCCGATCCGTTCAGCCAATGCTTTGGCTATTGAGCTTTTTCCCGCTCCTCCCGGACCGTCTATAGCAATAGATATCATTTTAAACATTTCACTCCGTTAAATAGAATTGCCGGCGAGCCTGCCGGTGGAAAAGGCAATTTGCAGGTTGTACCCTCCGGTATATGCGTCAACGTCGATCACTTCACCGCAAAAATACAGCCCACTGCATTTTTTAGACTCCATTGTTGACGGATTAATCTCTTTTATCGAAACACCGCCGGCGGTGATTATCGCCTCGTCATACGGCCGCACTCCTGTCACTGTTAAACGCATGTCTTTAGTGGTGTCAACAATTTTGCGGCGCATTTCCCGGGAAACACCGCTTACCTTTTGAGTGCCGCTTAAACCGGCGCACTTAATTATAACCGGTATCAAGCTTTTTGGATAGAGATCAACGAGAGCGTTTGAAAGCTCACGCGACGAATACTTTGCAAAGTCGCGTAAAATGCGATCGTCCAACTGTTCGTGGCTGAGAGCAGGTTTCAGGTCAACGTGGATAATTGCATTTTTTGTATCGGTAAGATGACATGAACCGCTCAAAATGACAGGACCGCTGACGCCGAAATGAGTAAACAGCATTTCACCGAAATCATTATATATTATTTTCCCGTTTTGCTCAAAAGATACGGCGATATTTTTTAGGCTGAGCCCCATCAGCTCGGAACAAAAGCTTTCCTTAATCTCAATGGGTACAAGCGACGGACGAGTTGAAATTACAGTATGACCAGCTTGTTCAGCCAGCTTATAGCCGTCGCCGTCCGAACCTGTTTTCGGATATGACAGACCGCCTGTAGCAACAATAACACAGTCGCACTCGATTTTTCTGCCGTCGTACAGAACAACGCCTTTTACGCTTTTGTCATCAATTAACAACTGCTTTACTCGACCGCAAATGCGCTTTGCATTTCGCTCAGCGTATTTAACAAGTGCGTCGGCAATATCACATGACTTATCCGATACCGGGAACACACGATTTCCGCGTTCGACCTTTAATTGAACACCCGAGTTTTCAAAAAAATCCATAGTATCCTGCGCCGAAAATCGTGAAAACGCACCATATAAAAAACGTGGATTTCTGATCACAGCGCCACGCAGCTGATCGTTGCTGCAATAGTTGGTCAGGTTGCATCTGCCCTTACCGGTTATAAGCAATTTCCGTGCGGGACGGCTGTTTCTTTCGACAATTGAAACATCGTGACCGTTTTCGGCGGCGGTGCCTGCGGCCATAAGTCCCGAAGCACCCGCGCCGACTACAACAACCTTCATTTAAACCTCTTATCCGAGCATTTCATACAGCTCTTCTTCATCAATTATATTTATTCCGAGCGCCTGCGCCTTTATTAACTTACTGCCCGCTTTTTCACCGGCAAGCAAGTAGTCCGTGTTTTTTGATACCGACGAGGAAACAGTGCCTCCGTTGCGCTCGATTATCTCGGTTGCTTCATCGCGGCTGAGAGACGGCAAAGTACCGGTAATTACAAATGTCAGACCGTTGAGCGCACTGCCGCGGTAAACGCCGGCACTGCTGGTCGCGACACCGTATTTTTTCAAACGGTCGATAAACTGCCTCGTCTGCTCAAGTGAAAAATACTCCACAACAGACTGAGTCATTATTGATCCGAAGCCGTCAATGGAATTTATATCGTTAAAGTCAGCATTTATTATTGCATCGATACTGCCGAATTTATCGGCAAGGAGCTTTGCCGCACGTTTTCCTATATGTCTGATACCAAACGCAAAAATCAGACGGTACAGCTCATTGCTTTTTGACGCTTGAATTGCTTTCATTATATTTGCGGCTGAGCGTTCACCCATTCGGTCAAGCGAAGCCAATTGTTCGGCGGTAATGCAGTAAATGTCGGCGGCGGTCTTAACATAACCCTTTTCAGCCAACTGTTCAATAACTGCGTCACCTAAGCCCTCTATGTCCATTGCGTCGCGCGAAACAAAGTGCAGTAGGTTTCTCAAAAGCTGAGCGGGGCAATCGGTATTAGTACAGCGAACCGCCGATTCATCCTCGTCTCTGAAAACGCGGGCTCCGCAGGATGGGCAATGTGTAGGCATTGTAAACGGTACGGAATTTTGACTGTGACTGACAGATGCTACAACTTCGGGTATGATATCCCCTGCCTTGCGTACAACGATAGTATCACCTATGCGTATATCTTTTTCGGCGATGAAATCCTCGTTGTGTAAGATTGCGCGCGAAACGCGTGTTCCGGCAAGTAAAATGGGGTCAAAAACAGCGGTAGGCGTTAACGCGCCTGTACGTCCGACCGTAATTTCTATTTTTTGCAGAACAGTTTGCTTTTCCTCAGGCGGATATTTATATGCAATAGCCCACTTCGGAAATTTAGATGTTTGACCGATAATCTTTCGATCATTCAGATTGTTGACCTTTACAACCGCACCGTCAATATCAAAAGGCAACTCGCCGCGAATACTGCCTATGCGTTTGATTTCGGAAATAATTTCATCTATATTCTTGCAAACCGTAAAAAAAGGCAGCGTTTTCAATCCGAGAGATCTGATATATTCAAGCGATTCGCTATGGTTTGTAATTCTTGCACCGTTTACGCGCTGAATGTTGAATATAAAAATGTCCAGTTCACGCGAAGC
>USQH01000137.1 GCA_900556765.1 uncultured Oscillospiraceae bacterium | reverse complement strand
CCGAGTGGCTGATTTGCCGCTCGGAGGCACATTTTATCAGTGAAATATGATATATGATGAATTGCTTTATGGTGTAATTAGCCGTATTGTAGAATCGCAGTGTCGTTTACATATTTCTGTAATTCAGATATTCCAGAAAACGTTTTACCGCGAGTGATGCCGTCTTTTTGTCTTTTAGCGCAATTCCGATATTACGAAAAGCCGGCACATCAAGCTCTTTTACGACTATTCTGTAAGGCACACGCTTTAATATTAGCTTTGGCAGTACGCTGATGCCGAGTCCGCTTTCCACCATGGACATAATTGCGTAGTCGTCGCATGTGGTGAAATGCACTCTCGGTGTAAGATTACAGCGTTCAAATATTTCCGATATCTCCGCTTTTGCACCTTTTTCCAACAGCATGAACGGTTCATCGCAAAGCGCCTTGACCGGAAACCTCTTACAATCGGCAAGAGGGTGATTTTCGGGAATGACCGCCATAAGCATGTCCTGCTCCAAAAAAACCGTTTCAAGCTCCGGATTGGTGGGCAGTCGCAAAAAGCCGCAATCGACTCTACCTTCTGATATCCATTTTTCAATCTCGGTATAATCACCGAGCAACAGCTCATAGTCAATGTTCGGATAGTCTTTCTGAAACTCTTTGATAATGTTTGGCAGCCAATGAGTTGCAACACTGGAAAACACTCCTATGCGTATAAGTCCCGATTGCAGTCCGTTCAGCTTGTCAACCTGCATTTGCAGGTTTTCGTATTCGGTGACAAGACTTTTTGCATACGGCAGCAATTTTAGCCCATCGGAGGTCAGCTTAACACCACCTTTGCCGCGTTCCAGCAAAACGACATTCCATTCTTTTTCAAGATCGCCGATCATGCGGCTGATACCCGACTGAGAATAGTTAAGAGTTTCGGCAGCCTTTGTAAAACTGCCGTATTCGACCGTTTTTACAAATGACATGTATTTTTGGAGATTCATATCCATATGACCCGTCACCTCCGCTAAAACTCAAAATCAGCTTTATTAAACGGCTTGATAGGCGCAGGTTTGTCCGTGTGCTTTCCGATATGTTTTTCCATCCATATCATGTCGTACCATCTGTCGAATTTATATCCGCATTGATGAAATTTGCCGATGTACTGAAATCCAAGCTTTTCATGAAAATATACGCTGTCGGGGGTCAAATGTGCATCATTTTTTTCGGTAAATGCAATGCAGGCGTTCATGTTCAAAAATCCCTGCGCTGCAAGCACTTTTTCAAGAGTGCTGTAAAGCAGTTTTCCGATACCGGATCTGCGCGCTGTCATTTTGACATAAACACTTGTTTCAACGGCCCAGTCGTATGCTTGACGCGACTTAAATTCTCCGGCGTAAGCGTATCCGACTATTTCGTTATCTCTCAGAGCAACAATATAAGGGTACTTAGACAATGTGTTTTTTATTCTATCCTTGAATTCCGTAACCGTCGGCACATTGTACTCAAATGTTATGGCGGTCTGCCTCACATACGGCTCATATATCTTAAGTAATTCCGCGGCGTCATCAGGAGTCGCCGCTCTGATATGCAAGCTCCCATTCATAAATTTAACTCTCCCATCTGATTTTATCATGAATTATATGAAAAATATTAGCTTTTCAAATACTATATAACATGATACACTATGATTATGAAAAAAACAAGATGAGGTGATTAAAATGATTGCAGTAAGCGAGATATATACGACACAGCCTGAAGTATTTAAAACAGACCTGCAAAAGAAGGTTTATCAGACATTGACGGAATTACAAATACCGTACGAACGGGTGAATACCGACGAGGTTATTACAATGGACGACTGCGTCGCCGTAGATCAAAAGCTGAATATGAAGATGGTTAAAACACTATTTCTTTGTAACCGACAGCAAACGGAATTTTATATGTTTATCACCTGCGGAGACAAGCCGTTTCGCTCCAAGGATTTCAGTACGGCGCTCGGTGTAGCGAGGGTCTCGTTTGCACCTGCGGAACTGATGCAGACCATGCTCGGGACAAAAATCGGAGCGGCAACGGTATTCAGTGTGCTGCTTAATTCTGCAAGTAACGTCAGCATTGTTTTTGATAAAGACGTGCTCGCAGAAGAGTTTTACGGTTGCAGTGACGGCACTACGACCGGATATATGAAAGTACGGACAGAAGATATTTACGACCGTTTTCTTAAATTTGCCGGTCATACTCCTGCCGTGATAGAGGTGTGATATATGGGACTGTATCAAAATCGCATAGTTGTAAAGGTCGGCACTTCCACATTGACGAACGAGGTCGGAAAAAGTGATTTGCGCGCGATGGATCGTCTTGCCTGCGTGTTGTCTGATGTTCATAATATGGGATATGATGTTATATTGGTATCGTCGGGAGCAATAGCAGTCGGCGCAGGCAAACTGAATATGAAAACTCGACCCGCCTCCATGAAAATGAAACAGGCGGCAGCGGCGGTAGGGCAGTGCAGTATAATGTTTTTGTATGACAAGTTTTTCGGAGATTACGATAAAACTATTGCGCAAATTTTGCTGAATGCTGAGGATATTGAACAGGAAGAAAAGAAAGAAAATCTGACCAATACCTTTGACGCTTTGCTTGAAATGGGCGTAATACCGGTGGTGAACGAGAATGATTCGGTAAGCTATACAGAAATTGAGTCGGAGGAGCGCCTTTTCGGAGATAATGATATGCTTTCTGCTGTTGTTTCAGTTCTTTGCAAAGCAAATTTGCTCGTTATTCTGTCTGATATTGACGGCTTATACGATGGCGATCCGCGTCTGCATCCATCGGCAAAACTGATCGACAGGATCGAAAATATTGATGACAGCGTTTATTCTCTTGCCGGAGGGGCCGGCTCAAGACGCGGTACCGGCGGAATGAGAACAAAGCTGCAGGCGGCAGATTTGGCAACTGCGAACGGCACGGATACAATAATCACCAACGGCAAACACCCCGAAGCGATTTACGATATTATAGAAGGCAGAAAAGCCGGTACCTTGTTTGTCGGGAAAACGAAAAGATGATATTTGCCAATTAAACAAGTTACTTAAGTTTTGTTGATTTCGAAGCTGTTTTCAAAATTCGCAGGAATTTATTTCGTGTGCTTTTGTGCAGAATAACACAAATATTTTTGCACCGCAAACACACCGCAATCATCTATTGCAAAAAATCCGTTATTGATGAATAATAAATATTTAATAATGAAAAATACAAGATACACGACAAAAAATCCGTCCTTTTTACAAGAACGGATTTTTTGCTTTGGCAGAGGTAGATGGATTCGAACCATCGACTGCAGGAATCAAAATCCTGTGCCTTACCGCTTGGCGATAGCCCTTGAGTAATACTCGTGCGCCGCACGGATACGCATATAATGCGCACGACACTATTTGCACTAATGCAAAGGGTGGATACAGGGATTCGAACCCTGGGCCTCCAGAGCCACAATCTGGCGCGC
>USQH01000136.1 GCA_900556765.1 uncultured Oscillospiraceae bacterium | reverse complement strand
TTTGGTATAGCAGACGCATAAATATGTTGCATCAGCAAGCATAAAAGTGCTTAAAAAGCCGTGCAAATTGCATATTTCAGCTTATTATACCACAATACCTTGAAAATTTCCAGTCTCTACGTACTTTTTATTTGATTTGACGAACGACTGCATTTTTGAATTAATTGTTTACTTTTCGTTCATATTTCTGATACCCAAAAGTAATATGTCAAGACTATTATATGACCATACGAAATTTCAGCCGCGCGATTCATAATGATTTATAATATGAACGTACGCTATGAAAGGAAGAACCATACACATGAATGATTATAATGAAAAAAATGACCGCAATATTAATGACGGAAATGTTTCCGACGTTAACGGTCAGTCGGAGCAAAACAACTCTCCATCCAACGACCAGTCGTACAGTTATAAAGGCGACAGCATTATTCAGGACGCGCCGAACACTCAGGGCGGCACCTATTCTCAGCCTTATACCGCGAAAACGGAGCAGCAGTACACATATCAGTCCTCCGCTCAGCAGCATAATTACAGTCAGCCGTATTACGGCACATATCAGCAGAACAATACGCAGAGAACGGCTCCTGTCTATTCTGCCCAACCGGCAGCGGCACAAGCGTCGACAAAGGCTAAAAAAGACCGTCGCCCCGTTACTATCACTACCGTTATTATATGTATGCTTATTACAGCTATCGTCAGCTCCACAGTATGCGGAATAGTTGTCTCATCGCTTACGGCAAGCAAATCTCCGTCATCTGCCACCGGCGGTAACTCTGTTTCCACCGGTCAGACTACGATAGTTCCGAGCAACGACATGACAACAGTCGAAGCTGTCGCAGCGGTCGTAACACCGAGTGTAGTATGCATTGAAGTCAAATCCACAGTTAAAAGCAGCGGATCATACTTGCCGTTTTTCGGCTCATACGGCAACTCAGGCGAATCAGAATCTATAAGCTACGGCTCGGGAGTCATTTACTCAACCGATGGATATATAATTACAAATTATCACGTTATTTCCGGACTGTATTCGCAAAATGTTACCAGTGCAAAATTGCAGGTTTACCTTGGAGACGACAGTGAAAACGCTATTGAAGCTAAGGTAGTCGGTTATAATTCGTCAGCAGACCTGGCAGTTATTAAAATAAACAAAACCGGTCTTACAGCCGTTCAGATTGGTGACTCTTCCAAGCTCACACTTGGTCAAACCGTCGTAGCCATTGGCAATCCCGGAGGCATCGAGTTTGCAGGATCGGTCACAAGCGGTATTATAAGCGGTCTTGACCGCGAGATATCGGTCGACTCTGTAACGATGTCCCTAATTCAGACCGATGCCGCTATCAATCCCGGTAACTCCGGCGGCGCTTTGGTCGACAGCACGGGTTGTCTTGTTGGCGTTCCGAATGTAAAAATATCCGCCAGCGGATATGAAGGCATGGGTTTCTGCATTCCTGTTAATACGGTGGTTGAAATATGCAACGATATTATCGAAAACGGCATGAGCAACAATAACGATAACTCATCACCTTACCTCGGTGTAGAGATCAACCGAAATTTCACAGGCGGTGCGTATATTGCCGCCGTTACCGATGGAGGACCTGCCGAAGCAGCGGGATTACAGAGCGGCGACATAATTACGTCGCTCGGAAACAAGAAGGTAACCGGTTATGAAAGTCTTGTTGAAGCACTCAACAGCTATCACGCAGGTGATAAGGTAACGGTCAATGTATACCGTAACGGTTCTTCCTCAACGGTCAAAGTCACTCTCGGCAGCAACAACGGTTGATACTCGGTGTCTGCAAACAGCATAGTTAAAAGTAAAATGAACAAATCCCGCAAGGCTCGCATTATAAAGCGACCCTGCGGGATTTTTACTGTTTATAAATAAGCAATCAACACAAATTATTCAAACAGATTAGCGTTTTTGATTTTCTCAATGAAACTGTCAACGCCTTTGCCGGCGGTTTCTTCGTCAACTTCATACACTTTAAGAAGCTCGGCAATCATTTCATCCCGCTCGCAGCCGCTTTCAAGCAGTTTCCACAGGAAAGCTCCTGTTCCGTTAAGCATGATAACGCCGTTAAAGCCATCGGTACCGGGGCTAACGACCATGTTTTCGCCGGCAACTGTACGAAGCTTATATCCGTCCTTTATTTTCACTGAAATCGACCTCCAATTCATTTTAATATATGTTACTATTTCTTGCCGTATTTGTCAATCGAATTTAACAAAAACGCAATATCGGACATATAGTGTTATCAGAGTTTGTCTGACTAAATACGGCGCAAAGGCGAGTCGTATTTTGATCGATGTAAGCTCTACTACGCTTTGAAATGAGGCAATAAATAAATGAACAACACTTTTCAGAGTGCCGCTTGTGAAACTCCGGCAACGGAAGGCGCTGCACCGATAGAAAATGCAGTACTTGCAATGGCGTATGTTCCCATGCAAGTACTTGGAACGGTGTACGCCGAAGAGGACGCGCTTGATCAGGGAACCCTTTTCCCCGACCTCGACAAACCGTTTAAATGCAGATTCGGGGGGCGTAGCAAATGAACGACAGAGATATGCTGCTTAGAAAACTGTCAAGTGCTCAATTTGCCGCTTGGGAAATGCATATATACCTCGATACTCATCCCGGTGACCGTCAAGCAATGCAGGCGATGCGGAAATATGAGCGCCGCGCAAGCGAGCTGCGTGAGGAATTTGAAAGCTGCTTCGGACCGCTGTCACCGATGGATATGTACGGCGACACGCGGTTTGAATGGATACGCGATCCGTGGCCGTGGGACGGCCCAAATTCGCACAGCTTAGGGGAGGTAAATGACTGATGTGGAGTTACGAGAAAAAATTGCAGTATCCTGTCAAAATCGCACGCCCGAATGCAGGTCTGGCCAAACTTATAGCCACGCAATACGGAGGTCCGGACGGCGAACTTGGAGCATCACTGCGCTATTTAAGTCAGCGATTTTCCATGCCAATGCCCGAATTAAAAGCAATACTGACAGATATCGGTACTGAGGAACTTGCTCACCTCGAGATGATAGGTGCCATCGTTCATCAGCTCACACGAGACCTCAGCGAGGAGGATATCAAAAAGGGCGGATTTGACGCATATTTTGTTGATCACACCACAGGCATTTATCCGGCATCGGCGGCAGGCGTTCCCTTTACCGCCGCATATATTCAGTCAAAGGGCGATCCGATAACCGATCTGCATGAGGATCTGGCTGCGGAACAAAAAGCACGTACGACTTATGATAACATTTTGCGCTTTACCGACGACCCCGACGTTCGTGATCCGATCAAGTTCCTGCGTCAGCGCGAAGTGGTCCACTACCAGCGTTTCGGTGAAGCACTGCGCAGACTTCAAGATAAACTGAATGACCGCAACTTTTATGCATTCAACCCGTCATTTGACAAACCGTGCAAATGATAAAGTCAACGTAATTATTAATACCATGTACAAAGAACAGACAAAATTGCCAAACTGCATTATGTTTGTTCTAACAAAACAAAACCCTTATGGTAGAGTGAATCCTACCATAAGGGTATATTAAATTATTTAAGAAGTTTTTTCGGTTAACGCACTGAAAA
>USQH01000135.1 GCA_900556765.1 uncultured Oscillospiraceae bacterium | reverse complement strand
TTCATGGTACTATACCGGCTGCATGATGAAGCAGCTTTGACCGATTTTTCGCGTGAACGGAATGTGATAACGCATATTATCATATATTATAATGTAAATAATATAATAATTTTCATTAAAATATTCGCTCCTGCCGTCATCTGCTATAAATTTTGGTTGACATCGGCAGGGGTGTTATTATATAATCTTATATTGCAGGGTTGTCTCTATGTTTCAACAAAACTGCGGATATCGCTCCGCGCTTTGTTAAACCGACGGCCGCATAGATCACCGGAACGACAGCTCCGGACAAGGAAACGGAGGGGTATGAAATGTTCAGAACCTATCAGCCCAAAAAGCTGCATCGCAAAAAGGAACACGGCTTCCGCAAGAGAATGGCTACCGCAAACGGCCGTAAGGTGCTTGCCCGCCGCAGAGCAAAGGGCAGAAAGCGTCTGTCCTATTGATCATCCGGTCAATAGCGCCGCTTTTCGCACAACAATTTTTACTTTGATATAACGGAAAGATTGTCTTGAAAAACACTTTGAAGGAAAACAGGGATTTCAGGCGCCTTTACGGACGAGGAAAAAGCATTGTCGGTCCCGCACTCGTTACATATGTTATGCGTAACCGTGCGGGATACTGCCGCATAGGCATCACCGCCAGCAAAAAGATCGCAAACGCCGTCGGTCGCAACCGTATTCGGCGCATAATCAGGGCGGCGTTCAGACAGTGCAGTCCCATGATCGCTGACGGATACGACATCGTTTTCGTCGCACGCACACGCACGCTTTCGCTGTCGAGCGGCGAGATGTACGAGATCATGCGGCATCAGTTGTCCTCACTCGGCTGCTTTGAGCAAAAAGTAAAATGAAGAATCTGCTCATCCGACTAATCCGATTTTATCAAAAAAAGATCTCACCGGCAAAAAAGCCGTGCTGTCGGTTTTATCCGACCTGCTCGAGCTATGCCATCGAAGCGCTTTCTACGCACGGAGCACTCAAAGGGTCGCTCCTTGCGCTTTTTCGCATTATCAGGTGCAATCCGCTGTGCAAGGGCGGTTACGATCCCGTACCGCCGAAAAAGCCGAAAAAATAGTTCGGCGGCATGATCGGTAATTAACACGCACCTTCCCCCAGGCGGATCGACCGTCCGCGGAAAGGATCATTTATGCAGGCTATTTACAATTTCTTTGCCAAGCCCATGGGCTGGCTGCTCGCGCGTCTGTGCGAGATGTTGAACGGAAACTTCGCGTTGTCCATTTTCATTTTCACGCTGCTTATCAACATCGTCTTTTTGCCGCTTAACATTAAGCAGCAAAAGGGTATGGCCGGTCAGGCGCGCATGAAAAACAAGATGGACAAAATTAAAGAAAAATATAAGGACGACAAGATGGCTCAGCAGCAGGCCATGAGCGAGCTTATGCAGGAGTCGGGCGCCAGCACCATGACCGGCTGTCTGCTTATGTTTATCCGACTGCCCTTCTTTGTCGCCATCTATACATCTGTAATTCAGCCGCTGACCTATATCGTCGGCGCGTCAAGCAAGATGATAACCGACGCCATGGCTGCGCTGAATATCGCCGCCGATACCAATTTGCGCGTCGCAGAAATGCAGATTTTCAACCGTCTTGATGAACTCAAAGGCACCGAGCTGTACAACATGGCGCACAAGATCAATTTTGACCTGTTCGGCGTAAACCTCACCGGTTCGCCTAATTTTAAGGAGATCTCGCTGCTGTGGCTGATACCGCTGCTCTCGTTTGCAACGGCTTTGCTGTCCACCTTTGTTACAACTCAGATGCAGAAAAAGACAAATCCGGGCGCTGCTGCAAACATGGGCTGCATGTTTGTGTTCATGCCGCTTTTCTCGCTTATCATTGCTTTCACGGTTCCCGGCGCCGTCGGCTTCTACTGGGCGTGCTCCAATATCGTCAGCATGTTTATCAGTATGTTTACTAACAGAATGTTCAGCCCCGCGCGCACTGTGGCGCAGATCGAGGCAAACACGGTCCTCAAACGCCGCAAGATTGAGGAGCAAAAGATAGCAGCGGCTAAAGCCGCAGACGAATCGGCTGACTGATTGACCGATCGTCCTGCACCGCGCTCTGTCGGTGCATTTTACGAAAGGAATGAAACAAATGAGAGAAGCAGTTGCTACCGGCGCTACCGTTGAGGAAGCAAGGGATAAAGCTGTTTTGATGCTCGGCAATATCGGCGATGCCGATATTGAGATCGAGGTCATAGATATGCCGAAGAAGAAAACTCTCGGCATTTTCGGTGGAAATCCGGCAAAAGTAAGAGCATACGCTCCGTCACTTGACAACGAAAAACAGAAAAAGCAGAATAAAAAGCCTGCCGCACAGAAAAATTCTGCTCCGCAGGAGAAGAAAGAGCACAAGGCTTCCGAGACGAAAAATAACGTAAAATCGGAAAAGCGTGCGGATAATAAGACCGAAAATAAAGCGGACAAGAAAGCAAATAACGCCGAAAAGCCCTCAAAGCAGGACAAATCCGCAAAGTCCTCCGTCGAAGAAAAGAAAAACGATGCTCCCGTTACCTACGGCGTCAAAAACGCCGAAAGCACGGTTAAATATGTTTCCGATATGCTTGAAAAAATGAATATCGGCGAGTTCACTGTTTCGACCACCGATATTGAGAACGGAATTCGCCTCGACATCGAGGGCAACGGAATGGGCGCTGTCATCGGACGCCGCGGCGAGACACTGGATGCACTCCAGTATCTTGCATCACTGCACTGCAATCACGGCGAAGAGGGCGATTTCCGCCGCGTTGTTCTCGACACCAGCGGTTATCGTGACAAGCGTGAAAAGACGCTGCAGGCGCTTGCCGCAAAAATGGCACGCCAGGCTCTCCGTACCGGCCGCAATCAGTCGCTCGAACCGATGAATCCGTACGAGCGCCGTATAATTCACACCGCTGTTCAGGAAATTGACGGCGTTACATCGTGGTCGATCAGTGACGGAAAGAACCGCCGCGTTGTAATCGGTTTTGAAAAAGGATCCGAGCCTGCTCCGAGACCTCGTTCCGGCGGTCGCGGAGGTCGTCGTTCGGGCTACTCAAATGCAAAGAAGGAGCAGTCATCCGCACCGGCCGCAGAGACGAAGAACGAGACCGGCGAAGGACCGATGTACGGACGAATCGGCTGATTAGCTTAATGCGCGCTGATACACTATTGTTATGAGTCACAACATAGGGTCGCAATAGTACAATTTAAATAATCATTATTTATAACAGAGACGTTCAAAGCTTGATGGACGTCTCTGTTTTTATATGTATTTTGTTTGACTGTCAAGGCTAAATAATTTATTATTAGCCTCGTCTTCCGTTAAAAGTTTATAATTTGAAAATCTTGCAGTTGCCGAATATGAGCAAATTCCAATAATGCTTCCGTATCAACAACTTCCCCACGCGATACATTGATAAAATACGAACCATGTTTCATCATTTCAAACTGCTTTGTTGAAAACAGATGATAATTTTCTTTAAAATACGGAAAATGCAAAGTAACTATATCGGAATGCCTTAATAACTCATCCATTTCAACATATTTTACATCCGCATCTGATATTAATTCTTTTTTCTGCACAATATCATAAGCTAAAATTTTCATACCGAAA
>USQH01000134.1 GCA_900556765.1 uncultured Oscillospiraceae bacterium | reverse complement strand
CATAAATGGGGAAAATGGATATTTTTGAAGACCTGAAGTCATTGATCGGCTGCAAATATATTTCCGACATGACCGGGCGGGACAACAGAGCTGCAAGAAAACTCGTAAAAGTAATGAACCTGAAACGATATCCTCTTTCTCAGCTCAGAAATCTGTATCAGTATCTACACGATAGGAAATGTGAATTTGCTGACCACTCTGAGGCAAAACAAGCTTTTGAGGCGGAATACAAACGATAATCTGTTAATAAACTATTTTGAAAAACACAAGGCTTATACAGTGATGAAATTACGGCAATCGCCGAAATCAAGAACAAAAACCAATTCGTTTGTCTGCTTGGAATACAATGGCACAAAACCCGATCTGTGTGTGCTGCGGGTGTAATACCGGAATACCCAATTTTACTCCGGCAAAGCTTCGTAGATATTACATCATCGGTTCCGGTCAACTCTGAAAAGAGTACTACGCTGAACTTTATTCAGCAATGATTGTGTTGTCCGCAAAATAAAAGTAGTTATTCCTCAGGTAAAATAAAAAAGCACTGATAATTGGGTTTTTAAAAGGCAAGAGTAGCTTAATGATTTTTAATAGACATGCAAACCTGAAATACAAATATGGAAATTGACATTTTTGGGCAAGAGGATATATGTAGACACCGTGGGACGCAATAAAAAGTAAATACAGGAATACATAAAGCATCAACTGGACGAAGACAACTCGCAGACAAATTGAGGATAAAAGAGTACATAGACCCGTTTACGGGTAGCGAGAACAAGAAAGCGAAAAAATAACCCCTTTAGGGGTAGCTGAAATAACAATGCAGTCGGCAAACCTTTTCAGCGCCCCTTAGGGGTTTTGTCTGTATGCCCTTTTAGGGCGACTCATGCCTTCGGCTTAGCCGAAGGTTATGAATGCAATTCACATTTACAAAACAGAAACCGCTGCTGACATGAAAAGTCAGCAACGGTTTTGGATTGCATATTAAAATGCAAATTTTTTTTAATGCTATTTAAGCGTCAGGTATCAGAAGTTGTCGTCAACTTCGTCAATGATATCCTGTGTTCCGCTGTTTGAAAGGGTAGTAGCGCTGTAAACGTCTGAGTAAACAGTATATGTATCACCTACGCTGTCAACATAGACGAGGTAGGAAACGAGGTACACTGTTATTGACGAGCCGTCGCGTGATGTGAAAGTAGCTCTCAACTGACCGTTAGGCGAAGTATTGACAGCTTTGCGCGCAAATGTTGTTCCGCTGAGATTGTCAAGTGTAAGCTGATTTGCCTTTGAGACATCGGCAGTGTATATGACGCCTGTTTCGACAAGGGTATAACCTGCCGGAATAGCTCTTTCTGCAAGGAACGATACTTGCTTGCCGCTGTTTACGAGTGCAATGTTGGTAACGTCGACTGTCGGTTTGATAGCAGCTTCTCCGCTGATTACAACGGCGGTCAGATCTACATCCGCGCCTACAAAGAATGTGTAATTTTCGGCGTAACTCATGACCGAATCATCGTTAGATGTAGATGCGACATGCCATCCGCCGAATACGTTGCCGTCGGAAAGCAATGATTTATCAAAGCTGACGGTTATTTTGGTGTTGTAGGCAAATGTGCCGGTAGTATCGCCGCCGTTAACGGAACCGCCGGTGACGTTAACAGTGTAACGAGCACTGTCTTTGGTAAACTGCGCAAAAATGACTGTGTCATTGCCGAATGAAACGGTATCGCCCGCGTTGTATGCAACGTCATTGATTATCCAGCCCGTGCAGGTGTAACCGTAGGAAGTGGGCAGGGTGGGCAGGATAACATCAGAGCCTACTGTGACCGTCTGAGTAGTAATGATATTTCCGGTACGATTGCAGAAATAGATATTAACCGTGTTGGAATTGTTCTTAGCAAATACTGCTGTGAAATTTGCAATTCTCGGCATCTCAGTCGTCCATTCGGCATCGGTGGAAAGTACGACTCCGTCGGCATTTGCCCAGTACAGGAATGTATATCCGCTGTCGGCAACAGCCGAAAGGGTAGCGGTAGATCCGACTTCGTAATCGTCGTTTTTGTTGTAAGTGGCACCGTTGATGAGGATGCTGCCGCCTTCGCTTGCGTTAAGAGTAATTTCAGAGTACGCCACGAAGCTGCTGAATACAGCATGATAAATATTGTCCGATTCGTCAAGCGTTACGACCAACTGCGTGCTTGTTGAGAGCTTGTTTCCGTCCTTATCGACCCATTTTGCAAATGCATATCCGTGGTCGTCGCAAACGGCGTTGAGCGTCAGCTTTTCTCCTACATTGTGAGCAAGAGTGTTGTCAAATACGTTTCCTGCGTATTCGATATGACCGTGCTCCGAGTTGGTGATAGTATAATTAGCAGCAGTAGCTGTATAACTGTCCACCTTGAGGCTGCTCCAAGCAACTCGCGCGTTGTATTCATAGGAGCAGATGGAAAGGTGAATACCGTTGTAAAGGTACTTGTTTCCGATGGTGTTGTATACAGCGTCGGAGCTAATGTCAAACAGTACAGTGTTATCATTCGTTCTTACGATCTTAATTGTACCGTTATTGTAGCTGATGCTGTATGAAGCGGTAGCAGTGAAGCTGTCTGTAATGCACGGTTCAGCTATTTCATTGTTTATCATGTGCAGACGGTAGGCGTAATAATATTTCCCGTCCTTGTCTTTTAAATGATAAATTCTGAATTCAAGAGGACCGACCTTGAATATGGCACTGCGGTACTTGCTCCATGTATAGTCGTCGTTGTAGACGGTCGCTGTTCCGCTTGTGGTCGACTGATATGTGAAGTTGATATCCCATTTTTCACCGAGATCAAATGCCGGTACGCTGACAGCGCCGTTGTTAGCGCCGACGCTTCCGTCAATGAACTGGATCTTATCTTCAAAATTGTTACTCGAGCCGCCGCCGTATGCGACAAAGGTCTTATAGTTAAAGCTGCCGTCAAAGGAGGAAAGAACCTGACCGCTGTATTCCGAATCCCCGCCCATATGAATGGAGATGTCTTCATCTTCTTTTGTCAGGCTGATATTTTCGTCGGTGGTAAGGAAATCGTACAGGGCCTGAGACAGCTTTTCATATCCGAGAGCATTCGGATGTGTTCCGTCGTTGAGCCATTCGGCGTGACCGTAGGTAACGTTCCACATGTCGATGTAGGGCAGATTGTATGTTTCGACCATCTCTCTTGCCCAGCTCACTATGGCTTCAAAAGCAAGCTTGTTTCCGGTGTTGTATATCGGTATCTGAACGACAACGGGAATACCCTTGTTTTTGAAAGTGTTAATTATCTCCATGTAGTCGGCAATGTAACGTTTTTTAAAGGCTTCGACTTCTTCGTCGGAAATCAGCTCATTTTCGCCATCGCCGCAAATCATCGACGCATCGTTTGTGCCGAGCATGAATACCGCGAGATCGGCATTAAAATTCTGAGTATAGGTATACTGATTTTGGAAAGTGTAAGGCTTTCTGTCGCTGTACTGATTTTTAATCGCACAGGCACCGCTGACACCGCCGTTGTAAACGTCGAATGTGTTGCCGAGCAATTCATTCATACATTTTGCATAGGTGATGCACCAAACGCCATCCTCATTTTTTGCATTTGCGTGAGTGATGG
>USQH01000133.1 GCA_900556765.1 uncultured Oscillospiraceae bacterium | reverse complement strand
CTCGACGGCGTTTATGAAAATATCGACTCGCCTGATATAAAGCCCGGTGTCAGAAGCAAATTGATAAAAGACAAGGATAACGCCTATCTGTCACGAAAGCTGGGCGAGATATGCTGCAATGTACCCATAGACACCGATATTGCACATTACACCGTATCACAGCGGGATGATACAAAGCTTGCGGCAACGCTTGCTGACCTTGAAATGTTTAAAATGATCGAACGTCTGGGACTGAGCGATGCAAAGATCGAATCGGTAGAGAAAAAAGACGAGCCGAAACATAATTTTGCTGTAGTCTCAATTGACGATATACTTCAGTCGGACGAGATCGACCTGTTGTATTATCAGGACGATATTGCCGCCGTCAGCGGTGAAAAAATTGCGATCGCCGAGTATTCAGACCAATTGCTTTCACGCTTTCGCGGTAAAAAACTGCGTGTCTACGACTCCAAAGAACTGTATCACATTGATCCCGAGCTGACCGTTACTCTGGACTGCACGCTTGCCGCGTACCTGCTTAACCCGTCGGCGCGCAATTACGAATTGCTCGATTTGCTGCGTGCGTACGGAATAGGGGAGGTCACCGCGTTTGACAACGAATCGGCCGATACCGCGGCTCGTTTTTCACTGCTGTGCAATGAACTGAGCGCACAAATAGCAAAAAGCGGTCAAACCGCTCTGCTTAACGACATTGAACTGCCTCTTGCACGCGTGCTTTCCGATATGGAAAGCGTCGGAGTGGCGGTCGACGCCGCGGGAATAGAACAGTACGGCGATCAACTTGAAACGCAAATCAATGAGCTGAGCGCGAAAATATACGAACTTGTCGGTTACGAGTTTAATCTTAATTCGCCGATGCAGCTCGGAACAGCGCTTTTTGAAAAGCTGGGATTGCCGGCCGGTAAAAAGACAAAGACAGGATATTCCACAGGTGCAGAGGTGCTTGAAAACCTGCGCGATAAGCATCCTGCTGTCGAATATTTGCTTGAGTACCGTCAGCTTTCAAAGCTGAAGTCAACCTATTGTGACGGACTGCTCAAGGTAGTATGCGATGACGGCAGGATATACAGCACTTTTAATCAGACCGAGACTCGAACGGGCCGTATCAGCTCGACCGAGCCGAATTTGCAGAATATTCCCGTTAAAACCCGATACGGCAGCCTTTTCCGCCGATATTTCATCGCTCCGCAAGGGCGCGTTCTGTGCGACGCAGATTATTCACAGATCGAGCTGCGCGTGCTTGCACATATTGCTAACGATGCCGCAATGATAGACGCATTTAATTCAGGTGTTGACATTCACACGGTCACCGCGTCGCAGGCATTCGGCGTTCCAATGGACGAAGTCACACCGCTCATGCGCTCAAAGGCAAAGGCGGTCAATTTCGGTATAGTTTACGGTATCGGAGCATTTTCGCTTGCAAAGGATATTCATGTTTCCTATTCCGAAGCGAAGCAGTATATTGACAGTTATATGAACACCTACAAGGGCGTTTGCAAATATATGAATGAAGTCGTTGCAAAGGCAAAGGAAAACGGATATGTCGAGACGATGTTTAATCGCCGCCGTCCTATCGGTGAGTTTGCCGCGTCGAATGCGGCACTGCGCGCATTCGGCGAGCGTGTTGCCCGAAACGCGCCCATACAGGGTACCGCCGCCGATATTATCAAGATCGCAATGATACGCGTATATGACCGCCTGAAAGCGGAGCTGCCGACCGCTCGTCTCATTTTACAGGTGCATGACGAACTGATTGTCGAGGCGGATGAAGCAGATGCCGATAAAGCATCACTTATATTGTGCGAGGAAATGGAAAACGCCTGCAAGCTCGCAGTACCGCTTGTGGCTGATGTCCATGTCGGCAAGACGTGGCTGGAGGCGAAGGGTTGATGAAGCGTATTATAAATGCCGATGCAGAAATGTCAACCGCCCTTACCGAATTTTCCGCTGAATATTTCGCCGAACCGTGGTCGGAAAGCGCCTTTATCGCGGAAATGGACAAACCGAATTCGGCGGTTTACTGCTGTACCGACGGCGAAACGGTTTGCGGCGTTGCCTGCGTCGAGGATCAGTTCGGCGACGGCTACATACATAATATCGCCGTGCGTAATGACCGTCGGCGCGAGGGAATCGGCGGTGCTTTAATGCGCGAGTGCATTGATTTCGCCAAAAAACGCGGCTTGGAAAAGCTCTTTCTTGAGGTGCGCGTGTCAAATAACGCAGCGCTTGCGCTTTACGGGTCGCTGGGATTTAATATATTGTCCGTCCGCAAGGGCTTTTATGATGACCCACGGGAGGACGCTTATTCTATGTGTTTGGAGTTGCTGTGATGAAGATTTTAGCTATCGAAAGCTCGTGTGATGAGACTGCCGCCGCCGTAACGCAGGAGCGGCATATAATATCGAGCGTAGTTGCGACGCAGATCGCCGAGCACAGAATATACGGCGGCGTCGTACCGGAGATTGCTTCGCGCCGTCATGCCGAGTCGATAGTCGGCGTTGTTGACGAGGCGCTGAAAAATGCCGAGTGTACAATGGATGATATTGACGCCGTTGCGGTCACATACGCTCCGGGACTGATCGGATCGTTGCTGGTCGGCGTAAACTTTGCAAAGGGATTGGCGATTTCAACCGGCAAACCGCTTGTACCGGTACATCATCTGCGCTCGCATATTGCCGCAAACTATATCGAAAATAACGATTTAAAGCCGCCGTTTTTGTGCCTCGTCGTATCCGGAGGACACAGTCACATTGTTGAGGTGCGTGATTACACCGATTACAGGATAATCGGGCATACGCACGACGACGCCGCAGGCGAGTGCTTTGATAAGGCGGCGCGCTCAATGGGTATGCCTTATCCCGGCGGAGTTTATCTTGATAAGGCGGCTGAAAATGGGGACAGCTCTAAATATAAGCTGCCTTTCCCGAAGATTGACGGTTGCCCGTATGATTTCAGCTTTTCGGGACTAAAGACCGCCGTTATCAATACCTTGCATAACGCGCAGCAAAAAGGGGAGACGGTCAATACCGATGATATGTCGGCGGCTTTGCGTCAGCGCGTATGCGATATGCTGATCGGTGCGGTAATGACTGCCGCGGCTGATTTTGGGTATACTACTATCGTGCTGTCGGGCGGAGTGTCCGCCAATTCGGAGTTGCGGCGCAGAATGGCTGAGGAGTGCAAAAAGCGCGGATACACGCTGCATTTTCCGGAGCTTAAATACTGCGGTGATAACGCTGCGATGGTTGGCGTGCAGGCATATTACGAATATGCTGCCGGACGAATAGCCTCATCTGATTTAAACGCATACGCTACAATGAGCATTGATAAAGCAACATATTGACATTTATTTAACAATTTTGTCACATAATTGCAGTTGAAAGTTGACAATTCAACTGCTATAATATATATTGCGTGAAATTGAGGTTTTCAATTTGTATGGTACTACATAGAGCAAAAAATTAACATTCGGAGGTATGTTTATTATGACAAACAACAAAACCGTGTTAAAGTGGGTTGACGAGATTAAAGCGCTTGTTAATCCCGATAATGTCGTTTGGATCGACGGCAGCGAGGAACAGCTCGACGCTATTCGTAAGGAAGCTGTTGAGTCAGGCGAAATGATCAAACTCAACGAGGA